>CAZGQB010000014.1:0-17091 GCA_964527055.1 uncultured Sulfuritalea sp. | reverse complement strand
CGTAGGTGATCTCGCCGGTGATCGGCTTGCAGTCGATGCCGCCGACCTGCTGGAAATAGGTGAACTGGGTGACCTCCATGCCGTTGAGCCAGACTTCCCAACCGAGGCCCCAGGCGCCGAGCGTCGGGTTCTCCCAGTCGTCCTCGACGAAGCGCACGTCGTTCTGCCGGAGGTCGAAGCCGAGCGCTTCGAGCGAGGCGAGATAGAGTTCAAGGATATTCGCCGGCGCCGGCTTCAACACCACCTGATACTGGTAGTAGTGCTGCATGCGGTTGGGGTTCTCGCCGTAGCGGCCGTCCTTGGGCCGGCGCGAGGGCTGCACGTAGCCCGCCTTCCACGGCTCGGGGCCGAGGGCGCGCAGAAAAGTGGCCGTGTGACTGGTGCCGGCGCCGACTTCCATGTCATAGGGTTGCAGCAGCGCGCAACCCTGCTTGTCCCAGAAATCCTGCAGGTGCAGGATGATCTGCTGAAAAGTCGGCTTGCCGACTTTCAGTGAAAACTCATGCCCGCTGGCGGGCGTGACGTCGGAACTAAAGGTCGGTTTCTGCTCCATGGGAAACCCTGTAGATTCGCGAAAGCGGCGATTTTACAGGGTTTCCGTGCCGCGCTCGGGCGCGCGGGCAGCGGCTCAGCAGACCTTTCCGGCCGGGCAGGCGGCTTTCGTCGCCTGGCTGGAATGCAGGTCGCCGATCATACGTTCGAGGTCGTCGATCCTGCGCTGCATCGCGGCGAGGCGGCCGTTCATGGAACCGACGTTGAAGAAGGTTTCGCGTTCCGCCGGGGCGTCGAGGCGGGCGGCGTAGCCGAGCCAGGACGAGTCGTAGACCTTGACCTTGTTGAAGCCCAGGGTCTCCAGCACGGCGGCCGTTTCCGCCGCGCGCACGCCGCTCTGGCAATACACCACGGTTTCCTTGTTCGGGTCGAGTTTGGCGTAGAGGGATTTCAGCGCGTCGGATGATGCAAGGCCAGCGCCCTTGTTGTCCGCCACCTGGCGGCGCGACATCTTGGTGTTGGTCTCGGGATCCTTCCAGTTCTGCTCGAAGGGGATGTTAATGGCGCCGGGGATGTGGCCGCCGCGGATGGCGCGAACGTCGTTGCCGAGGTATTCGCCGGAGGTTCGTGCATCGATGATCTGCACCGAACCGGCTTTGGCGCGGGCCACCACGTCCTCGGTGCTGGCGATCAGCTCCGGCCGCGGCTTGAGCTTCAGCGCGACGGCGGGTTGCTGCGCGTCGGCCGTTTCCACCGCATTGCCGGCGTCCTGCCAGCCCTCGATGCCGTCGTGGAAGACGCGGACCTGCTGCGCGCCGAAATACTGCAGCGCGAGGCGGCCGAAGTAGGCATAGGGGTTGCCGCGGTCGGCATAGACGATGATTTCCCTGGCCGGGTCGATGCCGGCGTTGCCGAGGATCTTTTCGACCTGCGCGGTTTCGATGAAATCCTCGGTGACCGGGTTGCGCAGCACATTTCCGGCGTCGCCGATGCTGACGGCGCCGGGGACGTGCCCCTTGCGGTAGAGCGGGGTGGCGCGCACGTCCCAGACGATGGCGCCGCGCGCGATCGCAGCCTTGACGCCGGCGGCGTCGACAATGCTCGCGGCGCTGGACGGGGTGGCAAGGATAGCGGTGGCGAGCAGCAGGATGAACTGCCAGGCGGCATGGATGGGCATGATGGATTCCTTGGTCGGTTGGGGTCGCGGCATTATGGGGGCGCGGCGCCCGCGGTCAAGTTGCTGCGCAGCGGAAGCCCGTTGCTGCCGGCAAACGGGATAAATGCGTCTGCTTCCGGTATCATCCGCGCCAATGCAACCGATGCTTGAAGGAGCGGACCGTGGATCATGAAGTCAGCGTGGTATTGAAGAGCGGCGAGCGGTTTGATTTTCCGCTTGGGGAGGAAGAACTGGCCGCTTTCGATCCTGCCGCGGCGCGGCACTGGATTGCCGAGGCCTTCCATGCGGCCGGGCTGGAAACCCCTAGCCCCGTGGGCAAGCTGCTGCTGGTTGACCAGATCCTGCTGCTGGCCCTGAACTTCAAGCCATCCGATTACCACCCGGCGACGGCGGAAGTCCGCCGCTTCCTTTGTGCGGCGCTGCGCGCCATGGGCCGGCCGACACTGACCATCGACCTGGTCGCCTACAAACTCTAGGCTTTGCCGCGCCGAACTGCCGTCAGGCAGGCGCCGACGGCGATCAGCAGCGCCAGCAGGTTCCCCCAGCGGGCATAAGGCGTCAGGCCGCTCCGTCCCTGGGCCTGCACCACCAGCGCATCCGTGACGAAAGGCGGCAGTACCGCCGCGAGGGTGCCGTTCGCGGCCACCATGGCGGTCATGCCGGTATTGGTCGCGCGCAGCATGACGCGGCCGGTCTCGATGGCGCGCAGCTGGGCGATCTGCAAATGCTGCGGCTGCGCCAGCGAATCGCCGAACCAGGCCGTGTTGGAGAGGTTCACCAGCAGTGTCGCCGTCGGCAGCACATCGAGCAGTTCCTCGCCGAACAGGTCCTCGTAGCAGATGTTGGGCGCGATGCGTTGCCCGGCGATGGCCAGCGTCTGCTGGCGTGGCGGGCCGGCGGTGAAATTCGACATCGGGATGCGGGCGAAGTTGAAGAACCAGGCAAAGCCCGGCGGCGGATATTCGCCGAAGGGCACCAGGTGGCGCTTGGCATAGGCGCTGACGGCGAGTTGCGGCGTCAGGGCGACGGCGCCGTTGGTGTAGCCGCCGTCATCGGTGCCGATGGCGACGCCGATCAGGGCGTCGCCGTGCGCGGTCAGGTCGCGCAGCACCTCGCGCGGCACTTCGTTGAAGAAGAGCGGGATCGCGGTCTCGGGCAGGACGATGAGCTCTGCCGGATGGGCGCGGGCCAGTTGCAGATAGGTTTCAACGGACAGTGGTAGCCGCTTCGGATCCCACTTCAGGCTTTGCGGCACGTTGCCCTGCAGCAGGGCAACGCTGACCGGGCTGCCGGCCGGCTGCGTCCAGTCCATGGCGCGCAGCAGGCCGCCGAGGCCGAGCAGCAGCAGGATCGCGATCCAGGGCAGTGGCTTGCGCCAGCCGGCGGTTCGCATCTGCCCGAGCAGCGCGCCGATCAGGGCGACGATGAAGCCGAGGCCATACACGCCGAGCACCGATGCCCAGCCGGCCAGCGGGCTGGGCGGGCTTTGCGCATAGCCGACGGCGAGCCACGGGAAACCGGTAAGCAGCGTTCCGCGCAGCCATTCGGCGAGGGCCCAGAGGCCGGCGAAGAGCCAGGCGTCGACCGGGGTGCCGCGGCACAAGCGCCGGAACAGGCCCCCGGCCAGCGCGGGAAACAGGGCGAGGTAGAGGCAGAACGCCAGCGTCGCCGCCGCCGCCGCGGGCGGCGCCATGCCGCCGAATTCGGAAAGGCTGACATAGACCCAGGAGACGCCGAACAGGAAGCAGCCCGCACCCCAGGCCAGGCCCAGCAGCGCGGCTGCGCGCGCGGTCGCGGCGCGGCGCCAGAGCAGGAACAGGCCGGCCAGGGAAAAAGTCGGCAGCGGCCATACGGCGAACCAGGCATCGAAGGGGGCGAAACCGAGGACGCAGAAGGCGCCGAGGGCGAACGCCGCGGCGACGGCGCGCGGGGACACTGCCGGCCGCCGCTGCGTCCCCGTTACTGTCATTGCCCGGCGGCGGGAGGCGTTGGCAGCGGCAGATCCTTTTGCGGATCGACCAGCAGGGTATGCACGCGGCGGCTGTCGGCGCGCAGTACCTGCAGGCGCAGGCCGTCGATGGTCACGATTTCGTTGCGCCTCGGCAGGCGGCCTAGGTGGTGGATGACCAGCCCGCCCACGGTGTCGAAATGCGTGCCGGAAAACTGCGTGGCGAAGGCCGCGTTGAAGTCCGCGATTTCGGTCAGGGCCTTGACCCGGTAACGGCCGGTGTTGTCCCTGACAATGTTGTCCGTGGATTCGTCGAAGTCGTACTCGTCCTCGATGTCACCGACGATCTGTTCCAGCACGTCCTCGATGGTGACCAGGCCGGCGACGCCGCCGTACTCGTCGACCACGATGGCCATGTGGTTGCGCGAGGCGCGGAATTCGCGCAGCAGCACGTTCAGGCGCTTCGATTCGGGGATGAAAATCGCCGGACGCAATGTGTCGCGCAGGCCGAATTCCTTGCCGGCGAAATAGCGCAGCAGGTCCTTGGCCAGCAGGATGCCGAGCACGTCGTCCTTGCTATCGCCGATCGCGGGAAAGCGCGAGTGCGCGGTATCCATGACGGTTGCCAGGATCCGCTCGGGCGTGTCGTTGATGTCGATCACTTCCATCTGCGCGCGTGGCACCATGATGTCGCGCACTGCCACGTCGGCCACCGACAGCGCGCCTTCGATGATGGACAGCGCGTCGGCGTCCATCAGGTGGCGCTCAAAGGCGCCATGGATCAGTTCGAGGAGTTGCTCGCGGTCTTCGGGTTCGCGCTGCAGCAGCGCGGTGAGACGTTCGATCAGGCCGGGTCTGCTGGAAGGGTCCATGCTCAATACGGATCGGGATAGCCCAAGGCCAGCAGGATTTCCCTCTCCTTGGTCTCCATGTGCTCGGCGTCTTCGGCGCCGGTCTCGTGGTCATAGCCCTGCAAATGCAGCATACCATGCACCACCAGGTGGGCGATGTGGGCTTCCGCCTCCTTGCCCTGCGCCTTCGCTTCGCCGGCCGCCACCGGCAGGCAGAGCACCAGGTCACCGCTAAGCCTGGCCCCCAGCTCATAAGGGAAGGAGAGGACGTTGGTGGCGTAATCCCGGCTCCGGTAATCGCGGTTCAGCGCCTGACCTTCCTGCGCATCGACGAAACGCACGGTCACTTCGGCCGGGATGGCGCAGGCGGCGCGCACCCAGCGCCGCACCTGCGACCGTGTCGGCGCGCCTTCCTTGCCGCCGGGGTACTGCACCGTCAGCCGCAGTTCAGGCAGGCGGGCGCGTGGCGTCATGCTTCTGGTAGGCATCGACGATGCGCGCTACCAGCGGGTGGCGCACCACGTCGGAGGCGTCGAAGTCGGTGAAGGCCAGGCCGCGCACGTCGGCGAGGATGCGGCGCGCTTCGACCAGGCCCGACTTCTGCCCGCGCGGCAGGTCGATCTGCGTCACGTCGCCGGTGACCACGGCCCTGGCGCCGATGCCGATGCGGGTGAGGAACATTTTCATCTGTTCCGGCGTGGTGTTCTGCGCCTCGTCGAGGATGATGAAGGCGTGGTTCAGTGTGCGCCCGCGCATGTAGGCCAGCGGCGCGATTTCGATGCTCTGCTTCTCGAACAGCTTGGACACCTTTTCGAAGCCCATCAGGTCGTACAACGCGTCGTAGAGCGGACGCAGGTAGGGATCGATCTTCTGCGCCAGGTCGCCGGGCAGGAAACCCAGCCGCTCGCCGGCCTCGACGGCCGGCCGCGTCAGCACGATGCGGCTGACCTGGTCGCGCTCGAAGGCGTCGATCGCCGAGGCGACCGCGAGGTAGGTCTTGCCGGTGCCGGCGGGGCCGATGCCGAAGGTGATGTCGTGTTCCTGGATGTCGCGCAGGTACTTGACCTGGTTCGGCGTGCGGCCGTGCAGGTCGGTCTTGCGCGTCAGCAGCCCGGCATTCGGCGGGACCGCCGTGCGCGCATTGCGGTTGCGCGCGATCTCGATCAGGCCGAGCTGGATTTCGTCGATCGACAGCGGTTCGCCCGCCTGCCCGTAGAAATGCTGCAGGGCCGCGGCGGCCAGCCTCGACTGCGCCGGGTCGCCGCCGATCCGGCAGTGCTGGCCGCGGCGGCTGATGGTGACGTCGAAGGCCGCTTCGATCTGGCGCAGGTTTTCGTCGAGCGCGCCGCAGAGGTTCTGCAGCCGCGCATTGTCGGGCGGCTGCAAGGCCAGGTTCAGGGCGCGGGCGGCGCTCATTGCCGGGTGACCGCTTCGCCGCGCAGGCTGTGCGGCAGCGCGGCGGTGATGGTGACATCGACGAAACGGCCGACCAGGCGTTCGTGGCCGGCGAAGTTTACCACGCGGTTGTTGACGGTGCGCCCCGCCAGCTCGCTGGCATCCTTGCGCGCATGGCCTTCGACCAGCACGCGCTGCACCGTGCCGACCATAGACTCGCTGATCTTGAGCGCCTGCGCCTCGATGGTTTTCTGCAAACGCATCAGCCTCTCTATCTTGAGCTGCGCCGGCGTGTCGTCGGCCATGTCGGCGGCCGGCGTGCCCGGACGCGGGCTGTAGACAAAGGAGAAGCTGTTGTCGAAGTTGAGTTCCTCGACCAGGCGCATGGTCTTCTCGAAATCCTCTTCGCTCTCGCCGGGGAAGCCGATGATGAAATCGGAAGAGAGCGAAAGGTCGGGCCGGGCCGCCTTGAGCTTTTTCACCAGCGACTTGAATTCGAGCACCGAATAGCCGCGTTTCATGGCTGCCAGGATGCGGTCGGAACCGGATTGGACCGGCAGGTGCAGGTGCGAGACCAGCTTCGGCGTGGTCCGGTAGGCGTCGATCAGCCGCTGGGTCATCTCGCGCGGATGGGATGTGGTGTAACGGATGCGCTCGATGCCGGGCATCGCGGCCAGGGTTTCGATCAGGAAGGCGAGGTCGGCCGTTTCGCCGTCTTCGTCCATGGCGCCCCGCCAGGCATTGACGTTCTGCCCGAGCAGGGTGACTTCGCGCACGCCGATGCCGACCAGCCCCTCGATTTCGCCGATGACGTCCGCGAAGGGGCGCGAGACCTCTTCGCCACGCGTGTAGGGCACGACGCAGAAGCTGCAGTACTTGGAACAGCCCTCCATGATCGAAACGAAGGCGGAGGTGCCGCTGACGGTGGCCGGGGGCAGGGCGTCGAACTTCTCGATCTCGGGAAAGGAGATGTCCACCTGCGCGCGTCCGCTTTCCCGCCGCGCCGCGATCATCTGCGGCAGGCGGTGCAGGGTCTGCGGGCCGAACACCAGATCGACATAGGGCGCGCGGGCGACGATGGCCGCGCCTTCCTGGCTGGCGACGCAGCCGCCGACGCCGATCACCAGCTTCGGGTTCAACTGCTTGAGGTGCCGGACCCGGCCGAGGTCGTGGAATACCTTCTCCTGCGCCTTTTCGCGCACCGAGCAGGTGTTGAACAGGATGATGTCGGCTTCCTCGGGATTTTCCGTCTTGACCGCGCCGTCGCTGCCGGCCAGCACGTCGGCCATCTTGTCGGAGTCGTATTCGTTCATCTGGCAGCCGAAGGTGCGGATGAACACTTTCTTTGGCATCGTCGATTGCTGCAGGAAATGGGGAGGAAACGCGATTATAGGGCAGCGCCCCGGCGGCCCGTTTGCTACCATCGCTGCATGTCATCCGCAGTCATCCTTCTTTCCGGCGGCCTCGATTCCGCCACGGTCCTTGCCCTGGCGCGCGAGCAGGGCTTTGCCTGCCACTGCCTGTCGCTCGATTACGGCCAGCGCCACGGCGCCGAGCTGCAGGCGGCGGCGCGCGTCGCGGCGGCGCTGGGGGCGGCCGCGCATCGCGTGTTGAAACTCGACCTCGGCCAACTGGGCGGCTCGGCGCTGACCGACCGCTCGATCGCCGTGCCGACCACCGGGGTGCAGCCGGGCATCCCGGTCACCTACGTGCCGGCGCGCAACACCATCATGCTGGCCCTGGCCCTGGCCTGGGCCGAGGTTTTGGGCGCCCAGGACATCTTCGTCGGCGTCAACGCGGTGGACTATTCGGGCTATCCGGATTGCCGGCCGGAATTCATCCGCGCCTTCGAGGCGCTGGCCAATCTGGCGACCAAGGCGGCTGTCGAAGGCAGGCCGCTCACGGTACACGCGCCGCTGATCGAGATGAGCAAGGCGCGGATCGTCGGGCTGGGCGGGCGCCTGGGTGTCGATTACGGACTGACGGTGTCGTGCTACCAGGCCGATGCGGACGGACGCGCCTGCGGAGTCTGCGATTCCTGCCGTTTGCGCCGCGAAGGCTTTGCCGCCGCCGGCCTGGCCGACCCGACGCGCTACGCCAATTGATTGCCATTATTTGGGGCGAAAGAAGACTGATTCCGCGCCCCGACCGATAAATCTAGAATCCCCTGCTTCAAAAGAGGTCACCGGTTCGCCAAGGATCCGGGCGAGGAGAGATTCATGGAATTCACCATCCATCTGCAGATACTGGCCATCGTCTTCGTCACCGGCATGGTCATGGGCGCGGTCGCCAACAAGACCAATTTCTGCACCATGGGCGCCGTCTCGGACTGGGTGAACATGGGCGATACGGGCCGCCTGCGCGCCTGGCTGCTGGCCATCGCGGTGGCGATGCTGGGCGTCGTCGCGCTCGAAGCCTCGGGCAAGGCCGCGATCGGCACCGGCACCTTCCCGCCCTACCGGACGCCGAACCTGGCCTGGCTGCGCTATGTGCTGGGCGGGCTGATGTTCGGCATCGGCATGACCCTGGCCTCGGGCTGCGGCAACAAGACCCTGGTGCGCATCGGCGGCGGCAACCTGAAGTCCGTCGTGGTGCTGACGATCGCTTCGGCCTGCGCCTACGCGATGCTGTGGACCAACTTCTACGACACGGTATTCGGCGGCATGGTGTCCGCCACCACGATAAACCTGGCGGCCGCCGGCAAGACCAGCCAGGCCCTGGGCGACCTGACCGGGATCGGCAACGCGGCCTTCGGCGCGGTCCTCGCCCTGGCGCTGGCCGGCTTCGCCTTTTCCTCGCGCGACTTTCGCGGCAGTTCCGACCACATCCTGGGCGGCGTCGTGATCGGTCTGGCCGTGATCATCGGCTGGTACGTCACCGGCGGCACGATGGGCGCCGCCTGGAAGGAATTCGCCGACTTCGCCGACGTCAAGCCGCTGCGCGTCGAGACCCAGTCCTTCACCTTCATGAGCCCGATGGGCGACCTGGCCCGCTACGTGATGAACCCGGCCGACACCTCGCTGATCAACTTCGGCATCGTCGCGCTGGTCGGGGTGATCCTTGGCTCCCTGCTCTACGCGCTGGTCGCGCGCAGTTTCCGCATCGAATGGTTCGTCAATGGGGGCGACTTCCTCAACCACGCCATCGGCGCCGTGCTGATGGGCATCGGCGGCGTCCTCTCGATGGGGTGCACCATCGGCCAGGGCATCACCGGGGTCTCGACCCTGGCCCTGGGCTCGGTGCTGACCCTGGTTTCCATCGTGGCGGGCGCCGCCGCCATGATGAAGTATCAGTACTGGCGGATGATGCAGGAAGCCTGAGTGCTTGTGAATAAATCTACTGCGCGTGCCGGATCGGGGCTTGGGCGGTGCCCGCTTTCCTCGCATATAACGACATATGCTCCGGTAGCTGCGCTCCGGCCGCACCCCGCTGCGGCGCGCTCGCTACGATTTCTTCACAAGCCCTGAGTGGTCGGAACTTCAACAAATCCCATTTGACAGCCGCTTCGGCCATTGGTTAGAATGCTCGGCTTTCCGGAGAGCGCGTGGGCGGTTTTTCCCGTTGCCGCTCCTGCCGGGCCATCGAAGCACGCAAGGAACACCCGAATGAAGACATTTTCCGCCAAGCCGCATGAGGTCCAGCACGACTGGGTTGTCGTCGATGCCACCGACAAGGTGCTCGGCCGCCTCGCCGCCGCGATCGCACACCGCCTGCGCGGCAAGCACAAGGCCATCTACACGCCGCACGTCGATACCGGCGACTACATCGTCGTGGTCAATGTCGACAAGCTGCGCGTCACCGGCAACAAGGCCGAAGACAAGAAATACTATCGCCACACCGGCTATCCGGGCGGCATCAACGAAACCAACTTTATCAAGCTGCAGCAGCGCTTCCCCGGCCGCATCCTGGAAAAGGCCGTCAAGGGCATGCTGCCCAAGGGCCCGCTGGGCTACGCGATGCTGAAGAAGATGAAGTGCTACGCCGGTGCTGCCCATCCGCACACCGCCCAGCAGCCCAAGTCACTCGACATCTGAGCGCTGGAAATCCGAGGAGCTAGTTCATGGCAGTGACCCAATATTACGGAACCGGCCGGCGCAAGACGGCGATCGCCCGCGTCTTCCTGCGCAGCGGCAGCGGCAAGTTCGTCGTCAATGACAAGCCGGTCGACGAGTTCTTCTCGCGCGAAACCGGCCGCATGGTCGTGCGCCAGCCGCTGGAACTGACCCAGCACATGAGCACCTTCGACATCCTGGTGAATGTCGAAGGCGGCGGCGAGTCCGGCCAGGCCGGCGCCGTGCGCCACGGCATCACGCGCGCCCTGATCGAATACGATGCGACGCTGAAGCCCGCGCTGTCGAACGCCGGTTTCGTCACCCGCGACGCACGCGAGGTCGAGCGCAAGAAGGTCGGCTTCCGCAAGGCGCGCCGGCGCAAGCAGTTCTCGAAGCGCTAAGCTGCTGCGGCGTCGCTGCCGGGCAAAAAGCCGCCTCCGGGCGGCTTTTGCGTCTTGTGCCGTCCGCGCCCCGTGCGCCGACGGCCTCCCCTTGCGGGATTAAGGATTACCATTGGTTCTTCGCGGCTAGGAGCTGGACATGATCAAGGCAGGTATCGTCGGTGGTACGGGCTATACGGGCGTGGAACTGCTGCGCCTGCTGGCCGGGCATTCCGGGGTGGAACTGACCGCCATAACTTCGCGCGGCGATGCCGGCAAGGCGGTTGCCGACATGTTTCCCAGCCTGCGCGGTTTCGTCGGCCTGGACTTCAGCGACCCCAAGGATGCGCCGCTGGACCAGTGCGACGTGGTGTTCTTCGCCACTCCCAACGGCATCGCCATGCAGCAGGCGGCGAGCCTGCTCGACGCCGGCGTAAAGGTCGTTGACCTGGCGGCGGATTTCCGCATCAGGGACGTCGCGCTGTGGGAAAAGTGGTACGGCATGCAGCATGCCAGCCCGGCGCTGGTCGCCGAAGCCGTGTACGGCCTGCCCGAGGTGAATCGCGAGGCGATCCGCGGGGCCCGCCTGGTGGCGAATCCCGGCTGCTACCCGACGGCGACGCAACTGGGTTTCCTGCCCCTAGTCGAGGCCGGCTGCGTCGACCTCGACCACCTGATCGCCGATGCCAAGTCGGGTGTCTCCGGAGCCGGGCGCAAAGCCGAAATCGGCATCCTGTTTTCCGAGGCTTCGGACAATTTCAAGGCTTACGGCGTCCCCGGCCATCGCCACCTGCCGGAAATCCGGCAGGGCCTGGCGCGCGCGGCGGGCAGGAAGGTCGGCCTGACCTTCGTCCCGCACCTGACGCCGATGATTCGCGGCATCCATTCCACGCTCTATGTCCGCATCACGCGCGAAGAGGATTTTCAGGCCCTGTTCGAGCGACGCTACGCCAGCGAGCCCTTTGTGGACGTGCTGCCGCCGAAATCGCATCCCGAGACGCGCTCGGTGCGCGCCGCGAATACCTGCCGCATTGCCGTGCATCGGCCGCAGGGGGGCGACACGCTGGTGATCCTTTCGGTCATCGACAACCTGGTCAAGGGTGCGGCCGGGCAAGCAGTGCAGAACATGAACCTGATGTTCGGTCTCGACGAATGTTCCGGCCTTTCGCAAGTTCCCGTCTTGCCCTGACGCTGCGGCGGCTGCGCGGCCGCTTCGGCATATCGGCGCCGCGCGTGGCGGTCCGCACGCACCTGCCGTGGTACTGGCGGGCGCTGGCCATCGTGGTCCTCTCCGGCGTATCGCTGGCTCTGGCCGGCTGGATCTATGATGCCGGGCGGCGTTTTGCCGGCTTTCACCAGGTCGCCAGTGAGCATGAAATCGCCGACATGCGCGAGCGCCTCGCCAGGCTGGAGTCCGAACTTGAGGAAGCGCGCAAGGTGGCGAATTCGAGCGAAAGCCGCTGGCGCATCGAGAGCACGGCACAGGAACGACTCGCCGGGCAGATCCGGGCCCTGGAAGAGGAAAATATCCGCCTCAAGGCAGACTTGGCGACATTTGAAAGCCTGGCGGGCGACCAGGCCGGCAAGTCCGGACTCGCGATCAGCCGGCTGCAGATTGTCCCCGGCGGTGGCGGGCAGTACCGCTATCGTCTTCTTCTCGCCCAAACCGGAGATAAAAAGGACAAGGAATTCAATGGGATGGTTCAATTCGTCGCCACCGTGCAACAAGGTCAGGACACTGTTATGATGCAGTTTCCCGCTGCCGGCGATCCCTCCGCCGGCCAGTATCAGGTGAATTTCCGCCACTTCCGGCGCCTGGAGGGCATGTTCAAGGTGGCCGCCGAGGCCCGCGTTCTGCGGGTCGAGGCGCGCCTGGTTCAGGATGGTTCGGTCAAGGCCAGCCAAAGCGTCGTTCTTTGAGCGCCGCAGCGCAAAATTGCAGCAAAGGAGATTCCATTCATGTTCGGCAAGCAAAACAGCAAGCCCCAGGGGCGCATCGACAGCCTGATCGGCGCCGGCACCTCGGTGACGGGCGACGTCACCTTCACCGGCGGCCTCCGGGTAGACGGTGAAATCAAGGGCGACGTGCGCGGCGCCGAAGGCCAGCCGGCGACGCTGGTGATCAGCGAACACGCCCGGATCGAGGGCAATATCACCGTATCCCACCTGGTCATCAACGGCACCGTGATCGGCGGGGTGCATTCCAGCGACTTCCTTGAGCTGCAGACGCGTGCCCGGGTTACCGGGGATGTCGAATACAGCACGATCGAGATCCACCTCGGCGCCGTGGTCCAGGGCCGCCTGGTGCATCAGGGCGTCGCGGCGAAGGCCGTGGAATTGAAGCTTGCCGCCAGCAATTGACCTTTTGCCCCATTGAAATCATAATTACCAGACTTATTTAGTAGGTCATTACAGATCCCCAAGGAGAACGCCATGAACGCACCCACCGAAATGCCGGCCCCGCTCAACTTCACCGACAACGCGGCAAGCAAGGTCAAGGAACTGATCGCCGAGGAAGGCAACCCCGAGCTCAAGCTGCGCGTGTTCGTCACCGGCGGCGGCTGCTCCGGTTTCCAGTACGGCTTCACCTTCGACGAAGTGACCAATGACGACGACACCGTCATGGAGAAGAACGGCGTCTCGCTGTTGATCGACCCGATGAGTTACCAGTATCTGGTCGGTGCCGAGATCGATTACTCGGAGGGCCTGGAAGGCTCGCAGTTCGTGATAAAGAACCCGAATGCCCAATCGACCTGCGGTTGCGGCTCGTCCTTTTCGGCCTGATCTGGCGGTGCAGGGCCGACTTCAGTCGGCCAAGGGTGGATGGCGGACTGAAGTCCCGCCCTACGACCCGCCCTACGACCCGCCGTACGACATTCCCCGATTTTCGTGGGGCCGGGTTCAGCCGACGGCATCCTCTAACGCGGGTAGATCGCGCCGAGGATGCGCGGTCCGCGGGCGCCGGTCACTTCGGCCAGGTTTCCCGCTTCGCCGCGCAGTGCTCGCCATGCCAGCCAGGCGAAGGCTGTCGCCTCGACCCAGTCCGCCGGCTGGCCCAGAAAGTCGGTGCCGGCGACACGGCAATCCGGCAGATGCTGTCGCAGGCGCGACATGAGCGCCTGATTGCTGGCGCCGCCGCCGCAGACGAAAACCTCCTGCGGCCTGCCGCACCAGCGGCCGATCGCCGCCACGACCGACACGGCGGTCAATTCGACCAGTGTCGCCTGCACGTCCTCGGCAAGTTCGCTGCCTGCGAGCCGGCGTTCCAGCCAGTCCAGGTTGAACTCGTCGCGGCCGCAGCTTTTAGGCGGGCCGGCGGCGAAGAACGGGTCTTCCAGCAGACGCTGCAGCAGTTGCGGAAGCACCGTCCCCCGCGCCGCCCATTGTCCGCCTTCATCGTAGCGCCGCCCCTGGCGGCGCTCGATCCATGCATCCAGCAGCAGGTTGCCCGGACCGCAGTCGAACCCGCGCACCGGCTGCCCCGGGTTCAGATCCGTCAGGTTGGCGATGCCGCCGATGTTGAGGATCACCCGGTGCCGCAACGGGTCGCCGAATACGGCAGCATGAAAGGCCGGCACCAGCGGCGCGCCCTGGCCGCCCGCGGCGATGTCGCGGCTGCGGAAATCTGCAACCACGGCGATACCGGTGAGTTCGGCCAGCAGCGCCGGATTGTTCAACTGGATCGAATAGCCCGTGGCCGGCTGATGGCGGATGGTCTGGCCATGGCAGCCGACGGCCGCGACGCGGTCCGCAGCCACGGCGGCGCCGGCGAGCAGCTGGCGCACGGCTTCCGCGTAGCAGCCTGCCAGCGCGTTGGCCAATAGCGCGCCGCGGTGGAGTTCATCCGGCCCCGCGGCCTGCAGATCCAGGGCCCGGCGGCGAATGTCGTCCGGATAGGGCAGCCAGAAGGTGGCCAGCGTGCGCGGGAAAGCTTGCGAAAAGTCGACCAGCGCAGCATCGACGCCATCCAGGCTGGTCCCGGACATCAGCCCGATGACCGGCGCCCCCGCACATTCCATTTCAGTCGCCCTGGGCGAGGTTGAATCCGCGGATCAGGTCGATGCGGGCGAGGTGGGCTCCGGTCTGCGCCCGGAACGCGCCGAGCTGCGCGGGGGCCAGCGGCGGCGCGCTGGGCAGCGCCATGGCCAGGGGATTCTGATGCACGTCGTTCACGCGGAACTCGTAGTGCAGGTGGGGCCCGCTGGCGAGTCCCGTGGCGCCGACAAAGCCGATCACGTCGCCCTGGCCGACGCGGGCGCCTTTGCGCAGGCCGGAGGCGAAGCCGGAGAGGTGGCCATAGAGGGTGGTAAAGCGATTCTGATGGCGCAGGATCACGACCTTGCCGTAGCCGCCCTGGACGCCGGCGAATTCGACCGTGCCGTCGCCGGTGGCCTTGACCCGGGTGCCGGTCGGCGCCCCGTAATCGACGCCCTTGTGCGCGCGCCACTTTTGCAGCACGGGGTGGAAGCGCGCCGAACTGAAGCCGGAGGTGATGCGCGAGAATTCCAGCGGCGAACGCAGGAAGGCCTTGCGGATGTTCTTGCCCTCGGCCGTGTAGTAGCCGCCGCTGCCCTGGCCGCCGGCCGGATCGGCGAACCACGCGGCGCGGTAGGTCTTGCCGTCATTGACGAACTCGGCGGCGAGGATGCGGCCGCTGCGCACCGGGCGGCCGAGGTGATTGAGCGACTCGAAAATCACGGCGAAGCGGTCGCCCTTGCGCAGGTCGCGATGGAAATCGATATCGCCGCCGAAAATGTCCGCCAGTTGCATCGCCACCGCGTCGGGAATTCCCGCCGCGTCCGAGGCGCCGAACAGCGAATGGCGGACCTCGGCGGTCTTCATGACCACCTGGGTTTCCAGTGGCAGGGCTTGATCCGTCGCCGTGAATTGGTCGCCGTGGCGTTCCACCACCAGGGCCTGGTCCCTGCCGCCGTTGAGCGGGAAAATCAGGGTCTGCAATTCGCCCTGCGGGCCGGTGCGCGCCGTCAGGTTCTTGCCCGGGCCGAGCTGGCGGAACAGGGATTGCGCCGTGGCGTTGCCCTTGAGGAAATTCATAGCGGCCGGATCGTCGATGCCGAGCCGCTGCAGCAGCCCCGTCACCGTGTCGCCGCGCTGCACCCGCTCTTCGCGCAGGAAGCTCGGCATGCCCTCGTCGGCCGCGGCCAGTGCGGGCAGCGCCAGGTTTTCCACCACCTGCAGCTGCGGGATGTCCGCCAGCCGGGTTTCATTGACGGTGCCGAGGGCGGCCACCATGCTGAACAGCGAAACGCCCACCACGCCGGCGCCGGCCCAGAAATGCCCGGGACGATGGCTTCGGTGGTGAAGGACTTGCGCTAAAATTCCGCCTTTGTTTTTTTGCAATTGGATGGCCGGCCGGCTGAACAGTCGGGCGAGTGTAGCAAAAAATCCCCTTTCGTCAAACCGGGTTAAGGCAACAATTAAGGCATCAATCATGGTCGAGATCGACTCCCAACTGGCGCTGATCAAGCGCGGCGCCGACGAACTGCTGATCGAGGCCGAACTCGTCGACAAGCTGAAATCCGGCCGCCCGCTGCGCGTCAAGGCCGGTTTCGACCCCACCGCGCCCGACCTGCACCTCGGCCATACCGTGCTGATCAACAAGCTGCGGCACTTCCAGGACCTCGGCCACCACGTCATGTTCCTGATCGGCGACTTCACCGGCATGATCGGCGATCCCAGCGGCAAGAACGCCACCCGCCCGCCGCTGTCGCGCGAGCAGATCATGGAGAACGCCGACACCTACCGCGCCCAGGTATTCAAGATCCTCGACCCGCAGAAGACCGAGGTCTGCTTCAATTCCGCGTGGTTCGAGCCGATCGGCGCCGCCGGCATGATCAAGCTCGCCGCGCGCCACACCGTGGCGCGCATGCTCGAGCGCGACGACTTCGCCAAGCGCTACGCCGGCGGCCAGCCGATCGCCATCCACGAATTCCTCTACCCGCTGTGCCAGGGCTACGACTCCGTGGCCATGAAGGCCGATGTCGAGCTCGGCGGCACCGACCAGAAGTTCAACCTGCTGATGGGGCGCGAGCTGCAGAAGCACTACGGCCAGGCGCCGCAGTGCGTGCTGATGATGCCCCTGCTGGAGGGCCTCGACGGCGTGAACAAGATGTCCAAGTCGCTCGGCAATTACATCGGCATCGCCGAGTCGCCCACCGAGATCTTCGGCAAGCTGATGTCGGTCTCCGACGAGCTGATGTGGCGCTACTACGAGCTGCTGTCCTTCCGCGGCAACGACGAGATCGCCCGCTTCAAGCGCGAGGTGGCGGCGGGCCGCAACCCGCGCGACGTCAAGGTGCTGCTGGCGCAGGAGATCGTCGCCCGCTTCCACTCGCAAAAGGATGCCGAGGCCGCGCTGGCCGAGTTCGAGGCGCGCTTCCAGCGCGGCGTGCTGCCCGACGACATGCCCGAAATCACCGTCCCGGCCGGCTCCCTGGCGCAGGTGCTGAAGGCCGCCGGCCTGACGCCCAGCACTTCGGAAGCACTGCGCATGATAGCCGCCGGCGGCGTGCGCCTGAACGGCGAAAAAGTCGGCGCCCGCGACACGGCGCTGCAGGCCGGGGACTGCGTGGTATTGCAGGTCGGCAAGCGCAAATTCGCCCGTGTGAGCTTGACCTGACGCGCCGCTGATTTTCGTGGTGCCGGCTTCAGCCGGCCGGGCTGAATGGCGGACTGAAGTCCGCCCCACGAAAGGCAAACAATCGCAGGTTTCCTGGGGCAGGCTTCAGCCCCTCAGACCATCCGGCTTGGCCATTTTCTGGCCGTATGGAAGACA
>CAZGQB010000013.1:0-17158 GCA_964527055.1 uncultured Sulfuritalea sp. | reverse complement strand
CGAATTCCTCGCCATCATCATCGAACGCGAAACCGCGCTGATGCGGGAATGGTTCGCCAGATCGAACGCCGGCAACCCGGCCTGAGGTCGACCGGGGCGTCAAGCGCCGGAAACGAACGCTCCGGCAGTGTCGCCAGTTGGGGCATCGGGGCACAAAACGCACCGGCCGAGATTACGCTTGAATCGCGGGGTGACGGGTCGTTCATGATGGGCATGCAGAAAGTCGGCGCCGGCTGGACGGCGAATCAGTCAAGGGAGACGGTCATGTCCATCGCCAGGTGCCCGTACGCATCCAGCGCCCAAAGTTTTACGGTCTTGCCGTCGCCCGGCGGCTGGCCACAGATGTGGAAGGAAGCCGTGTCAAACAGCGGCTTGACGGCACGGTACGCGAAGGTGGCGATGGATGCGGCGGGCATGTTCCGCCGCAGCAGGTCGACCAGCAGCGTGGCGATCAGCGGTCCGTGGACGATGAGGCCCGGATAGCCCTCTGCCTCGGTGGCGTAGCGGCGGTCGTAGTGGATGCGATGGCCGTTGAAAGTCAGTGCGGAATAGCGGAACAGCAACACCTCGTCGGGAACGATCCGGCGCTGCCAGGCAGCGTCCGTCGGGGCTGCGGCAATAGTCATGTCCCCGGCGGAGCCGGGGACGGCATCCCCTGCGGAGGGCGCCGGGTGCAGCGGGGGTTTCGCGGAGCACTGCTCCGTGCCCGCGGAACCGGCCGGCAGTGCATAGCCGGCCGTGGGGGCGGAGCCCATGGCGCCGGGCAGGTCACGGTAGACGATGTCGTGTTCCTCGGTAACGCAGAGGCCTGCCGGGCCATGGAAATCGTGGCGCACCACGACGAATACCAGTTCGCCGCTGCGTCCGCTCTTGTGCTCGACGGACATCACCCGCGAACGACGCTGCACCGGTTCGCCGACCCGCAGCGGTTGCGGGAACGTCAGCCGGCCGCCGGCCCACATGCGCCGCGGCAAGGGCACCGGCGGCAGGAAGCCGCCACGCGCCGGATGGCCATCCGGACCGATGGCCGACTGGCGCACGGCCGGCACGCACAACATCCAGTGCCAGGGCGGCGGCAAGGCATCGCCGACGCGCGGCGGCGGATCGTCGCAATCGAGCGTGGCGGCGAGCGCTGCCACCCTGGAGGCGGCGACAACATCGTCGAGAATCTCCTCACGACCGATCCAGCCGCGCAGGTACTCGATGTCAAGCATAGAGTAGCTCCATCGGACGTCCCGAGCACGGTCGCTTGCCTTGAACACCAAGAAAAAAAACGGGCCCTGACGTCAGGACCCCGTTTTCGTCACGATCCGCTGCCGACATGGCGCCTGCTAGATCGGAGTGCACGCTCCGTACAACACATAGGCGCCGTTGCGGTTGGTCAGGGTCACGGTCAGTTCGCCGCTTGGCTGGTCGACGACGATGGTCCAGCCGAAGCCGGACTCCCTGCCCTGCAACATCAACTGCTTGTCGGACTTTTCCTGCAGCAGGATCTCGGTTGTAGTCTGCGGGCCGATCACGGATTTCTTCGCCAGGTCGATGCGCATGAATGACGGCGCGCCGATTTCTTCCGGCAAACCGGCAGCGCAATCGTCGCCGCGTGCGCAGTCCAACGCCGACTGCGTGGCGCAGAGCAGCGGTTTCGAACCGTCAAAATCGGCCGCCAGCGCCGGCACCGCGAGCAAAGAGAGGCTCAATAAAACCGGATTTCGAATATTTTTCATGGAGTGCCCTTACTTGATGGTGTAGCCGCGGCCTTCCAGGCAAGCACCCTGGGCACGGTAGAAGGTATCCATGGCGCCCTGCTTCTGGCTTTGAGCCTGCTGCTGAGCCTGGGCATTCTGGGATTTCTGGTTGCTGCGTGCCCTCACACCGCCGGCTACGACACCCACGGCGGCACCTTTGCCTGCACCACTGCTGCCATCGACGATGCCGCCGACGACGGCGCCACGCAGGGCGCCTTGCGCACGCTCGCCGCCACCCACCGCCGGTCCCGTTTGCTGCTGCGGTGCCGGCGCCGCGGCGACAGCTGCCGGGTCGATGCCGGTGCTGTTCTTGGCCCAGACATAGCACTCGCCCTCATCCTTTTGCTGCTGCTGTGGACTCTGGCCCTTGGACGGATAGACGATGGGCTTGGCCTGTGCCTGACCGATGGCGAAGCTTATGACGGCGAGGCTGGCAGTCAGCGCGCAGGCGTTCTTGATACTGTTCATAGTTGTTCCCCAAGTTTGCGACACGAGCCCTTACACGATTCTCCTCGGGCCGTCAGAACCTGCGGTCCCGACGGCGCCTTCCAGCATTACTTCTTGGCGCCCTTCTTGGCCGGTTCAAGGGACACGGCGACCGCCTCGGTGTAATTGGCTTCGATCTGGTCACCCTTCTTGACGACCTTGAAGTGATCCTGATTCTGAACCTCGAGCTCGACGATATTGCCCTTCGGTCCCTTGACCGTAATGGTCTTGTTCGCCGGGCTGACATCGATCACGTCGGCGACGATGGTCACCTGGCGGCCAACCGCGCCGGCCGGCTTCTCGCCCGGCTTGGAACGCACCGCATCCGCGGAATCGGTCCGGGAGGCCGGCCCGCTTTTCTTCTTGACCTCGATCGTGAGCGCCCGCATGTATTCGACGACGATTTCGTCATTGACTTTGATCTTGTCGAAGTTCTTAACCGCGTCGCTGGCGACAACATCGAAGCTGTTTCCCTGCGGCCCCTTCAGGGTCACGGTACGGGTGGCCTTGTCGATGGCGGTCACCAGGGCAGTTACCTGGACGCCCTGAGCCACGCCCACTTTGCCCGGCGCCTGGGAGGTGATCTGCCCTCCTACCGGTGCCTGCTGGGCAAAGCCCGGTTGTGCGGAAAAAATCAGGGCGATGAGAGCGGCTTTCGTCAAGTTACGCATTGCATTGATCTCCGTGTGTCAGTTTGCAAATAAAGGAACCGGGGTTCAGGGCTTGAGCTTAGTGATCTTCGAACCCTGCAGGCCGATGCCGGCCATCAGGCCCTTCTGGTCGAAAATCATGGCGTACACGTCGGCCTTGGCGGTTTCCGTGTTGAGATCCTTGGCCGCGCCGGCATCGACGATCACGATGTTCGGGCCGACGCCGATTTCGAAGTTCTTGCTGTTGCGGAAGTCATTCAGCACCTTGTCGCTCATGAAGAACAGCACATAGCCGAAATGCTGAGCGCCGGCCTGCAGACCGACAGAAACCGCAGCGGTGTTGTAGTGATCGACCACCTTGTCGTTCACCAGCAGCACACCGTCCCCACCCTGCCCGCCTACCACCAGTCCGGCCTTGACCACCTTGGGGAAAGCCAGGATGCCGCGCGCCTTGGCGCCGAGGGCCTTGGCCCCTGGCGAACCGGCGTACAGCGAATTCAGCGCCGCGCGCGCGTCCTTCTCGATCTGGGTATCGGCCGCCATGGCCAGACGCGGGACGAGGAGGCCGAGAACCACGGCCATCAGGAAGAAAAAGTTTTTGGTGACTGAAATATATTTGCTCATGTTGTACTCCTTCATTTGAAATTGATACTGCAATATAGGTACCGATCAGGCACCGCAAGACCTTTCGGGTCCGCGCGCCCGTTCAATCATGCTATTTCTTTTGCCGGGCCACCTCGACAAACGCACGCATATCCTTGGCCCACGCGTCGATCGCCGGCTTGACATGGGCCAGCGTCAGCTTTTCGGTGGCACTCTTGAGTTCGACGCCGGTACCCTCACGCATGCCGATGGCGACCACCTTGCCGGTATCGGTGTCCTGCACTTCATACTCCGCAGCGAGAGCCGCCTGCTTGGATGTCTTGCCGCCGGTAGCGATAAATGCGATTGGCAACAGCTGATAAGGCTTCAACCCCATGTCTTTCGCCGCCACGGAGGTGATGGCGGTTTTGAGTCGCAGCGTTTTCGGGCCAGGCTCCTTGGCAAACTGGAACAGGCCGGTCAGTTCACGGCGGGCCGCCTCGTCGAAATACGCATTGATTTCCTTCAATGTCTGCTCCGACACCTGCTCGGTGCTGCGCGGCTGGGGATAGAAGATGTTCGGTTCGAGCAGGAGAAACTCGTAGCTGCCCGCTTTCATTTCCGGGGAGATCCAGCGCTTGACCTTCTGCCCGGAAGCAGATTCGGCTTCTTTCAGTTTCGAATAGCCTCCCCCGAGAAAGCCCGACTCCATCGACTTTGCCGCTTTTTCCTGGGCGGCCACAGGACCGGCAAGCAGGAAAATTCCGGCGCATAGCGCAATCGCCCGACGACCAATGTGCATGACGCTTCTCCCTTCTGATTCGACAAAAGCGAACATTTTAATCCTTTAATGGAAATCCACCATCCACGGACAGGCGCGAACTGCGAAAGTTCAAGTCTCCGTCCTTGCTCAGGTGCTTTTGATCCCTGTATGTTGTCGATTAACGCCTGAACCTCATCGGGGATGACAGGGCTACCGAAAGTAAATGCTGCCAGCCGGCAACATTGACGGATTTCCAATGTGCGCAGTCCCTTGATGGTAAAGTCCACCGCCGATCCACTTGAGCAAACCGGAACATGGAAAAAAATCATGTATCAAATGTCCTTTTCCGGCGGGGTCGCCCCCTGCATCCATCTTCCCCCGGACCAGGTCCAGGGACTGCCTCCGATGAAAAATCGTCGCTGACGCTTTCATTCCGGTAATAAATGTACATCCGCGCCGGAACCTTGCTCCCATGAAACGAGTAGTCGCCATTCCCGGCTGGATCCTGCTTGCCTTGACGATCTTTGCGAGTGGGGGATGGGGGGCACTGGCTCTCTATTACTCCGGCCCGCAGACTCCCGTTCTGCAAGCCGCTCTGGCCGGGACATTTGCCATCGCGGCCCTGCTGGCCCTGACGGCACTCGGCTTTCGCCGCTGGCGCTGGCGCGCGCTGGCCGCCTATCTGCTGCTGTTTGCCGCCCTGGTCCTCTGGTGGCTCGGTATCGCACCCTCCAACGACCGCGACTGGCAGCCGGACGTGGCAAAACTGGCTTACGCCACGGTTGATGGCGACAAGGTCACGGTACATAACATTCGCAACTTCGCCTACCGCAGCGAAACCGACTACACGCCGGCCTGGTACGACAAGACCTACGATCTCTCCAAGCTGGAAGGCGTCGATCTGGTGGCGGTGTACTGGATGGGGCCGGCCATCGCCCACACCCTGGTCAGCTTCGCCTTCGCCGGCGGCGACCACCTCGCCATTTCCATCGAAACGCGCAAGGAGAAGGGCGAGGCCTATTCCACGATAAAGGGCTTCTTCCGCCAATACGAGCTTTATTACGTGGTGGCCGACGAGCGCGACGTCATCCGTTTGCGTACCAATTACCGTAAAGACCCGCCGGAAGACGTCTATATCTACCGCAGCCAGGGCCCGATCGAGAATGGCCGGAAATTGTTTCTCGAGTATGTGCGCCAGATGAACGCGCTCAAGGCCAAGCCCGACTTCTACAACACCTTGGTCAACAACTGCACGACCGATGTCTGGTACAACTCACTGGTCAACGCGACACATCTGAAATTCAGCTGGAAGATCCTGGCCAGCGGCTATGTGCCCGAGTACCTGTACGAATCGGGACGACTCGATACCAGCCTGCCCTTCTCCGAGTTGCAGAAGCACGCCCACGTCAATGCCAGGGCACAGGCCGCCGACAGCGCCACCGACTTTTCGCGGCGCATCCGCGAAGCCGCGGTGCCTGGCCCGAAACAAGCAGCAGACCCGTACAACAAGAGCAATCGTCAATGAGGATTCGGCAATGAACCATAGACTTCGTGCAGCAACTTTCAGGGCGGTTTCTTGGCTGGGCCTGCCGCTGCTACTTGCGGCATTGGCCTTGCCGGTCGACGCAGCGGAACCGGTCACGCCGGCACCGACCGCCAAGCGCCCGAAAATCTGCCTGGTGCTGTCCGGTGGCGGCGCGCGCGGCGCGGCCCACGTCGGCGTGCTCAAGGTGCTCGAAGAATACCGCGTGCCGGTGCACTGTATCGCCGGCACCAGCATGGGTTCGCTGGTGGGTGCCGCCTACGCCTCCGGCACCACAGTGCCGGAAATGGACCAGATCATGGCGAGCATCACGACGGAGCTGCTGTTCAAGGAAAAGCCGCCGCGTTCGGAGCTGACGATGCGCCGCAAAGCTGACGACTACAAGGCCTTCTTCGGTCCCGAAATCGGCGTCACCGGTGGCAAGATTTCTCTGGGCAAGGGCATCGTCACCGGGGTCCAGCTCGAAACCGTGTTGCGCCAGTTGTCCAAGATCAAGGGCTACCAGGACTTCGACAAGCTGCCGATTCCCTACCGCGCCGTGGCGACGGATCTGGTGACGGGCAAGGCCGTAGTTTTCAAGGAGGGCGAACTCGCCAAAGTCATGCGCGCCAGCATGGCGGTTCCGGGCGCTGTGGCGCCGGCGGAGTTCGACGGCATGATGCTGGTGGACGGCATGCTGACCAGCAACCTGCCGGTCGATGCCGCGCGCGCGATGGGCGCCGACGTCGTCATTGCCGTTAACGTCGGCACGCCGCTGCTGAAGCGCGAAGAATTGAATGGCATCGGCGGCGTGGTCGGACAGATGCTGAGCATCCTGACCGAGCAGAACGTCAACGAATCCCTGGCCTCGCTGAAGCCTACCGACATCCTGATCACCCCCGAACTCGAGGGCTATTCGACCGGGGACTTCGACAACCTGGCCAAGATCGCCCCGCTCGGCGAACCCGCGGCGCGCAAAGTTGCGGATCGGTTGGCCCGGCTGTCCGTCCCTGCCGCGGAATATGCGGCCCTGCGCCAGCGCCAGCAGGTCGAAGTGGTACCCGACCTGCGACCGGTCGACGACATCCGCTTCGAGAATCTTGCCCTGGTGAACCCCGAGACGCCGCGCAGAAGCATGCAGACACAGCCCGGCGAGCCGATCGACCAGAAAAAGCTCGACCTCGACATGCGCCGCATCTACGGCACGGGTGATTTCGAGCACGTCAACTACCGTTACGTCGAAGATCACGGCAAGCGCATCCTGGCGGTGGATGCGGTGGAAAAATCCTGGGGGCCGGACAGCATGCGCTTCGGTCTCGGCTTGTCCAATGATTTCTCCGGCGACGCGCAATATAACCTGCTGGTTTCCTATCGCAAACGCTGGATCAATTCGCTGGGCGCGGAGTGGCGGACCGACCTGCAACTCGGCAACAACAACAGCCTGTTCAGCGAGTTCTATCAGCCATTGAATGCCGGCGGTCACTTCTTCATTTCACCCAGCGTATTCCTCGAACGCGTCAACGCCCCCGTGTATCAGGACAACAACCGCCTTGCAACCATTGACCGCAAGAAAGCCGAGGCAAGGCTGGAACTGGGGATGAATTTCAACGAATGGGGAGCGATGCGGTTGGGTGTCCTGGGTGGCACGGTCAAGCGGGAAGTGGATACGGGGTCGCTTCCCTTCCCGGTGGATACCGACAGGATTTCGCTGGGTTCCTATACCGCACGCCTGGTCTTCGACCAGCTGGACAGCGTGCATTTTCCGCGTGAGGGCTGGAAGTTCGACGCGAGCTACCTCAAGTCGGATACCGGCCTCGGCGCGGACGATTCCTACACCAAATGGGTTGCCAGCGGCAACATCGTCCGTTCCTTCGGCGAACATACCTTCAATCTATACGCAGCTTCCGCCGACCTTTCGGGTTCGAAAATTTCGCCCGCCTACGACCAGATTTCCTGGGGTGGTTTCCTGGCGTTGTCCGGTTATTCGACCGGTCAATTGCTTGGCGAAAACCTGAAGTATGGCCGCGCCATGTATTACCATCGACTGGCGAAGAGTTCCATTTTCGAGGGCGCCTACGGCGGTTTTTCGCTCGAGACCGGCAAGATGAGCCGTCCGGTGTTTGCAACCAACCGCGACGACTGGATCCGCTCCGCCAGCGTGTTCGTTGCCGCCGATACGCCGCTCGGACCGGTTTATCTCGGCTATGGAAATGCACAGGACGGGCCCAGCAGCTACTACTTCTACCTGGGGCGGCCGTTCTGATGTCAGCGGAGTTCGATGGCTTGGCCGGCTGAAGCGGGCCCCACGAGATGACATGTATCGTGGGGCGAACTTCAGTCCGCCAGCATTGACCGGATAAAACCTGACTTCTACCCTGCCGGGCGCCAAGTGGCGCCCGGCAGTTCGAACCCGGATCAGGGAGCGACTTCCTTCCAGCCGGTACCCGGATCGAAACCGCCCATCGCGGCTCCGAGTTTTGCTGAATTCTCGCCAAGATCCTTCTGGTAGATCTTGCCATTGTGGCTGACGATGAAGCTCATCACCCCGGTAGTGCCGTAGTCGTGCGGATAGGCAACCATGGCGAAGCCGGCGATCATGCGGCCGTTGATGACGTAGTTGTATGCCCCGCCGGCTGCGCTCTTGCCCTGCCGGGTCAGGATGCGGAAATGGTAGCCGCGGAAAGGATCACCCTTTGCGTGACCCTTCAGATATGCCGAACTGGCAGCGATCAGCGGCCCGAAGGGACTCTCTTCCTCGCCCTTGGCGGGATCGGCCGGCCAGTAGAGGCCGTCATGCTTGCCCTCGGTGCTGGCGAGTTTCTGCGCGTACTGCAGCACGCCGTCGCCATCGCGATCGACAGCCGCATACTGGCGTTGCGCATCGATGTAAGCACGCAGCACTCCGATGGCATGGTTCTCGTTGCCACCGATACGCCGGTTGATCAACTCCTCGACCCCCTCCTCGGTGGCGAAGCGCCAGACGCCCGCAGTCCTCACCAGCGGGATCGGAAAGGGCCAGGCATTGACGCCCATCAGCAGAACGCGACGATCCTCACCCCGGCTGTCGAGTACGCGGAACGCGGCGAGCGCCTCGGCCGCCTTCGCGCGATCGGCGGCATTCTGCGCCGCATCGCCGCTGGCGATCATCTCCTTGTGCTTGTCGCCGAAAATCGCGGTAAGCGCCGCTTCATCCTTGGCCTTGAGGGCGGCCTGAAGGGCATCGACCGCCGCCTCCGGGGTGGCGAAAGTCCGCTGCTCGACAGCCGTGGCGGCCAGCGGCAAAACCAGCAAGAAGATCAATGCCAGCCGGCGCAAGCCGGCCTTGATTCCGGAAAATAGTTTCATGGGTGTCGTCACAATGTTGATTGCAGGCATGGGTTTCATGGTCAGCTCCTAGCGGCGTCCGCCGCCGCCACGGCCACCACCGCCGCCGCCGCGACCACCGCCGCCACCGCCACCTGCGCGGGCACCGCCGCCACCACCACTCGCACGGGCACCACCGCCGCCACCGTAACTACCCGCACTAGCGCCGGACCGGCCGCCGCCGCCACCCGACATCGAACTGCGGCTCGAGGCACCGCGCGAGCTGTCCATCTGCGTCTGGCGACCCGACGCGCTGCTGCCGCCGAATGCGCCACCAGAATGGCTCCCACCACCGAAATCGCGGCCGCCACCGGCGGGCTGCGTCGAGGGACGCGATCCGGCGCCAACCCCGCCTCCGGCCCCACCGCCGAGTCCGCCACCAGCCGAGGCGCCAGCATTACCGACACGGCCACCGCCCGAGGAGGGCTTGCCGACGGAACTGCTGACCTGGCCCGGCTTCTTGTTGGACTGCCATTTGCTCGAGCCACCGCCAGGCTGCTGGCCCGGCCTGCCGGAACCGGCACCGGAACCTGGACGCTGCCCATCACCCGCACCCGGCCGGTTGCCTCCACCACCCACATTGGTACGGTCTCCGCCAGTGAAACTCTTGCTGTTGTTGATGTTGATATCGTTGTCGCCGCCCCAGCCGTAGCGGTTGCCGCTCCATGCCGCGCCGATGGCGGCGCCCCAGATCAGGCCGGTGGCCAGGGCCGCGCCGGGAGGATAGGGGTAGTAATAAACCGGATAGGGCGCCGGATAGTAGCCCCACGACGAATAGCCGCCATAGACCACCACGGTGCTCGGGTTGTATTGCGGCACGTAGATCACCTGCGGATCGGCGGGAACGATCTTGATGATCTCCTTTTCGACCACGACGACCTGCTTGGAATCGGACTTGAGATTGCCGGCCGCCTGCGTCTTGCGCCGGAAGGCCTGCACCGCTTCGAGCACGGCGCCCTGGTCGGCAACCACCGCCTCACCCAGGGCGGAGGTCCAATCGAGGTCGTTGCTCATCATCTTGACGACTTCGGGATAGTTGAGCAGCGACTTCACCGGATCGTCCCACTTGTCGTCGAGCGGTGCCTTGGGATCCTTCTTGCGCTTTTCCAGGTAGCGATCGGCCTGAACGATCTGCAGGGGGCTGGTCGACGCCGGCAGGATGATGGTGACCAGATCGTCGGGATACAGCGCGATCCGGTCGACCAGTTTCTCGAGCTCGGCGGGTGCCGGTGCCGCCGCCACATTGGTAGTTGCCGCGGGAGCCTGAGCCTGGGCGATTGGCGCGAACATCACGGCAAGAAATGCCGCGATGGTGGCCAGCCGGAAGGCGTGGCCTTCTCTACGGGTGGGACTCTTGGCAGGTAAATGAGTCGTCATGCGTGCTCCAAGTTGGAGGAAATAAAATCGAAGCGGGATACTAGCATGGAAAAAACCAAGGTCGTGACGGGCCTCGTCAATACACGCCAACGGCCTCGCCGCGGCTTTTCCGCAGGCTGTCACGCAGGCGGCGGTACTGCGCCGTCGGCCCCGGCCTCAGCGGCATCCCTTGTCGCCGGTGGCTCGTACCAGCGTTGCGGCGGTACCATCTTGGCCTCGGCGGGATCGGCCATGTAGTGCGGCGACATGATCTGCACGCCATGCTCGTTGAATACATCCTGGATATTCCGGTGCAGCGCGGACATGGTTTCGGCGCGCGGTTTCGCCTTCATGGCCGTGGCCTGGGCGACCAGCAGGTACTCCGGATAATAATCCGACAGCGCGGTCTGGAAGACGCGCGGCGCCGGCTCCGACAGGACGCCGGGCGTGCGCCGCGCGGCTTCGATCAACATCGCCTCGACCTGGCGCCAGGGCGTGTCATAGCCGATCGTAACCTTGGTATCGACGACGAAGCCACGCCCCTGCACCACACGCGAATAGTTCTGGATGGTCGTACCGGTGACCAGCGAATTCGGCAAGGCCAGTTCCTGGCCGGTTCCGGTCCGGATGCGCGTCGTGAACATGCCCAGTTCGGTGACGGTGCCTTCATGTTCCCCGACGCGGACGTATTCACCCACGCGGATCGTGCGCGTATAGGTGACGATCAGACCGGCCGCCGCCTGACCGACCAAGCTCGATGCACCGAGCGAAACCATCAGGCCGAGCAGCACCGAGAGGCCCTTGAAGGCTTCGGTTCCGGAGCCCGGCAGATAGGGATAGGCCATGGCCAGAGCGAACAGCCAGACCGCGACGCTTATCAGCCGGCGGGTGGTCGGCATGGCTTCGGCATCGAGCCAGCGGAGGGATGACTCGCCGGCGACCGCACGTTGCAGGAATCCATCGACCAGGCCGATGAAGGAGCGCGCGACGAAGAAGATGGCGACAGCGACACCAAGCCCGGGTATGGCCCCGACGACGGCTTGCAGGATATCGGCCACGACACCGAGCAGATAGCCGTTCAGCTGCTCGCCCCAGGGGCGGGTGTAGGGAAAGAGGGAAAGCAGGAAGCTCAGCCACTCGTAACTGAAGATGGCGACCAGCAACCAGCGCAACGCCGCGATCAGCCGCCACACGATCGGGAAAACGCGCTGGCGGTCGAGCAGGAAGGTGCCCGCCACCTTGAGGTTCTCCGCCTTGTTCGTCGCGAGCGTGACGAAGCTCCTGACGAAGCGGCGGTGGAGTCGCGCCAGGCCCCACAGCAGGGCCAGCCAGACCAGGGTGGCGATGCCCGCGGCGGCCAGCGCGCGAACAAGGGTTTCAAGACTGCGCGACTCGCGGGTTTCGCTGACGACCCTGCCGAGGCGCTCGGCCGCCGCCGCCGCGATTTCGTCGAGCGACTCCTGGCCCAGCGGATCGACGTCGCCCGGAATGACAATGAAGATGTGACGCCCGTCGATGGTGATCTTTTTGCCCTGCTCAATCGAAATGACGACCACTTTTGCTTCCGTATCGTAGGCGAGCGTATGCAGGACGGCGCGCGCGCGTTCGACCCGCTCCGCGGGTGAAATGCCGAGGAAGTCGCCGCGAAATGTGGTTACGTAGCGATTGAACACCACCAGGTCGGCGGGCACGGATCCGGCCCGGGATTGGCCGGGAGCTGCCGGCGCCGTAACGCCGGCGGCGCTGGCGAGCAAGCTGCAGGCGAGCAACAACACGCCGCTGAGGGTACGCAGGAGGTTGAGGGGCTTCATGGTCAAGGGCCTCGCAGGGGCAATCGGATGATGCTTCCAGCCGGCGGATCCGCGGATATCAACCAACCAGGAAGCACGAAGGACAGCCGGTTCGGCGGCATGGGCGAGTATCTCCGACCCTCCCGATCCGGGTCAAGCCCGTTTCGCGGCGAACTTGCGGCAAGGGAGCCGGCTCGCGCGGAATGCCGCAAATTCGGGACGGAAAGCACAACGCCAGCATAAGCTGGCGTTGTGTTTGGATCCTGGCGTCCCCACGGGGATTCGAACCCCGGTTCATACCGTGAAAGGGTATTGTCCTAGGCCTCTAGACGATAGGGACGTATCGTTTGGTGGAGGTACGCGGGATCGAACCGCGGACCTCTTGCATGCCATGCAAGCGCTCTCCCAGCTGAGCTATACCCCCACAAGAGAGCGCGCATTATAGGGATGGGGGCCCTGCCTGTAAAGCCTTTTTCGGGGTTTTCCGGCGTCCGGTCAGAGCACTTTGCCGGGGTTCATCAGGCCGCGCGGATCGAGCGCCCGCTTGACCGCCCGCATCAGGTCCATTTCGGTACCGCTCTTGTAGCGCAGCACTTCCTCGCGCTTGAGCTGGCCCAGGCCGTGTTCGGCCGAGATCGAGCCACCGAGTTGATGCACCAGGTCGTGCACGAGGCGATTTACCGCCACGGTGCGGGCGATGAATCCGGCGTTGGATTCGGCATCGGCTTTCGACTGGTTGTAGTGCAGGTTGCCGTCGCCGATGTGGCCGAAGCAGACGATGCGCACGCCGGGAAATGCCGCCGCCAGCGCCGCGTCGGCCCGGGCGATGAATTCGGCGATGCGCGAGACCGGCACGGCGATGTCGTGCTTGATCGAGACGCCCTCGATTTTCTGCGCCTCGGAGACGTTCTCGCGCAAGGCCCACAGCGCTGCAGTCTGCGCCTCGCTGGCGGCAAGCACGGCATCGGCGGCCAGACCGTCCGCGACCGAATCGGCCAGCACCGATTCCAGCGTTGCCGCGAGGTCGGCGCGGGCGCCGGATAGTTCGACCAGCAGTTGCCAGTCGGGCTTGCCGGGCAACGGGTCGCGGGCCCCGGGGATGTGCTTCAGCACCAGCTCCAGCGCCTGGCGGCCGACGATCTCGAAGGCCGTCACGTTGTCGCCGGCGGCATCACGCAAGCGGCCGAGCAAGGCCACGGCAGCCGCCGGCTCTGGCACCGCGACCCAGGCCGTGGCCCGTGCCCGCGGCCGCGGGAACAGCTTCAGGGTCGCTGCGGTAATCAGCCCCAGCGTGCCCTCGGCGCCGATGAACAGGTGCTTGAGGTCGTAACCGGTGTTGTCCTTGCGCAAGCTGCGCAGGCCGTTCCAGATGCGGCCGTCGGCCAGCACCACTTCGAGGCCCAGGGTCAGTTCGCGTGCGTTGCCGTAGCGCAGTACCTGGACGCCGCCGGCATTGGTGGCAAGGTTGCCGCCGATGGTGGCGCTGCCCTCGGCGGCGAGCGAAAGCGGGAACAGGCGATCGGCATCGCGCGCAGCTTCCTGCACTGCATGCAGCGTGCATCCCGCTTCGGCCGTAATGGAATTGTTGTCAACGTCGATGGCACGCATGCGGTTGAGGCGCGTTAAAACGATCACCACTTCGCCGCCGGCCGGCGTGGCGCCGCCGCACAAGCCGGTGTTGCCGCCCTGCGGCACCATGGCAACGCCGGCCCCGGCGCAGGTGCGCACCACGGCGGCGACTTCGTCCGCGGTCCCGGGCAGCACGACACAGGATGCGCTACCTGTGTAGCGGCCGCGCCAGTCGGTGCAGAAGGGCGCGACTTCTTCGGCGCCGGTCAGTACCCGAGTCGCGCCGACGATGGCGCGCAGGCCATCAAGAAAGTCGGCGCTCACGGTACGGCGATTGTTGCGTGCAAATCGTGCACGTCGCAATCGATGACGCTGACTTCGGCAAATTCGCCGATCTCCAGGTCATGTCCATCGCCGATGTACACCAGGCCATCGACGTCCGGTGCATCGCCCTGCGAGCGGGCGATGGCGCCCTCCTCGTCGATCTCGTCCACCAGCACCTGGATGCGGCGCCCGATCATGCGCTCCAGGCGCTGGGTGGAAATGTCTTCCTGGTGGCGCAGCAGGCGCGCCTTGCGCTCCTCGCGGACGGCATCGGGCAGGGCACCGGGGAGCACGTTGGCACCGGCGCCCGCCACCGGGGAATAGGAAAAGGCGCCGACGCGGTCGAGTTGCGCCTCGTCGAGGAAATCCAGCAGTTCGTTGAACTCGGCCTCGGTCTCGCCGGGGAAACCGGTGATGAAAGTGGAACGGATCGCCAGGTCCGGCACTTCGCGGCGCCAGGCGGCGACGCGGTCGAGCACCTTTTCGGCGGACGCCGGGCGCTTCATCAGCTTGAGGATGCGCGGGCTGGCGTGCTGGAAGGGCACGTCGAGGTAGGGCAGGATCTTTCCTTCCGCCATCAGCGGGATCAGGTCGTCGACGCTGGGGTAGGGATAGACGTAATGCAGGCGTACCCAGAGTCCGAGCTGGCCCAGTTCGCGGCACAACTCATAGAGACGCGTCTTCACGGGCTTGCCGCCATGGAAGCCGGTGCGGTACTTGAGGTCGACGCCGTAGGCGCTGGTGTCCTGCGATATCACCAGCAGTTCCTTGACGCCGGCTGCGGCCAGCACCTCGGCCTCGTGCAGCACCTCGCCGATCGGCCGCGAGACCAGGTCGCCGCGCAGCGAGGGGATGATGCAGAAGCTGCAGCGATGGTTGCAGCCTTCGGAAATCTTCAGATAGGCGTAGTGGTCGGGCGTCAGGCGGATACCCTGCGGCGGCACCAGGTCGACGAAGGGGTCGTGCTCGGGGGGCAGGTGGGCGTGCACGGCCGCCATGACCTCCGGCATGGCATGGGGGCCGGTAACCGCGAGCACCTTCGGATGGGTCTCGCGCACGATGTCGCCCTTGGCGCCGAGGCAGCCGGTGACGATGACCTTGCCGTTCTCGGCCAGCGCCTCGCCGATGGCAGCGAGCGATTCCTCGACCGCGGCATCGATGAAGCCGCAGGTATTGACCACCACGAGGTCGGCACCGTCATAGCTGCCGGAAATCGCGTATCCCTCGGCGCGCAGCCGGGTCAGGATCTGTTCGGCGTCGGAGGCCGCCTTGGGGCAGCCCAGCGAGACGAAGCCGACGGTCGGCGCGCGGGCGGGTCGTCGCGTCACCAGGACTCTACTTTTTCTCGCCCTTGTCCTCGGGCTTGACGTACATGCCCGGGAAAATCTTGCGCGTCTGTTCCTGCATGGTTTCCTGCATCTGCTGGAACATCTTCTGGCTCTGCTCGACGTAGGCGCCCATCATGTGCTGCATGGCGGGGCCCTGGTACTTGAGGAACTGTGCCCACAGGTCCTGGCTGTCGCCTGCGGCTTCGCCGTACAGCCCCTTGGCCTGTTCCTTGAGCCTGCCCTGGATTTCGGTGAAGGCCCGGATATTGTCGGCAATGTAGGTGCCCATCATGCCCTGCATGGCATTGCCGTAGAAGCGGATCATCTGCGACAGCAGTTCCGAGGAGAACATGGGCGCGCCGCCAGCCTCCTCCTCGAGGATCACCTGCAGCAGGATCGCCCGCGTCAGGTCCTCGCCGGACTTGGCGTCGACCACCTGGAATTCCTCGTGCGCCAGAACGAGCGCCTTGATGTCAGCCAGCGTGATATAGGTGCTGGTGCGCGTGTCATACAGGCGGCGGTTCGGGTATTTCTTGATAAGGCGGCTCTGTGCGGCCATTGTCACTCTCTCCTTGCAACCGTGGTGGTGCTCCGTACTGCCGACCATGCCCTCCGCCGCTGGCGGAGGGATGGAACTTCGAATCGGAATATCAGCTGAAATGCAGTCCGCCATTGATGTTCAGCGTCGCGCCCGTCATGTAGGCCGCCAGGTCGGACGCCAGATAGGAACAGATGCCGCCGATTTCCTCCGGCTTGCACAGGCGCTTCATCGGAACGCTGTCGACGATGCCCTTGAGGATGTCATCGCGGATCGCCATCACCATCTTGGTCGCGACATAGCCCGGTGCGACGGCATTGACGGTGACGCCCTTGGCCGCCAGTTCCTGCGCCAGCGCCTTGGTGAAGCCGATCACGCCGGCCTTCGCCGCCGAATAGTTGGTCTGCCCGGCCTGCCCCTTGACGCCATTCAGCGAGGAGATGCTGATGATCCGCCCCCAGCCGCGCTCGGCCATCTTTGCCGAAACCTGCTTGGTCATGTTGAACAGGCTGGAAAGGTTGGTGCTGATCACCGCATCCCACTGGTCACGCTCCATCTTGGCGAAGAACTTGTCGCGCGTGATGCCGGCGTTGTTCACCAGGATATCGATGGGACCCGCCTTGGCTTCGGCTTCGGCGACCATCGCCTGGCAGTCTTCGAGCCTGGTCACGTCGCCCGGAACGCAGACGAAATCCCTGTATCCGGCGGCCTCCATTTCCTTCAGCCACTCGTCCTTGTTGTCGAATTGCGGGTGATAGGCGGCCACCACCTGGTAACCGTCGTTGGCGAAGGCCTTGCAGATCGCCGTTCCCAGGCCGCCCATCGCGCCCGTCACCAATGCCACTTTCTTTTTCATTTTGCTGCTCCCTTTGATACGAAAAAACCTTGTCCGCGCGGGAGGCCGGCTGCAAGTCCGGCACCCCGCCCGGGCGCGGTCAGTACATGTGCTGACCGCCGTTGATGGAGATATTGGCGCCGGTGACAAACGCCGCTTCTTCGGATGACAGGTAGGCCACCAGGCCGGCGACTTCCTCGGGCTTGCCGAGACGCCCTTGCGCGATCAGCGGCAGGATCTTGCTGTCGAGCACTTCCTGCGGGATCGCCATGACCATCTTGGTGCCGATGTAGCCCGGCGAGATGGT
>CAZGQB010000012.1:0-17486 GCA_964527055.1 uncultured Sulfuritalea sp. | reverse complement strand
GCGGGCAGATGATCTTCGCCCCCGGCACCGACGAGGCGAAGCTGATGGACGCGGCAGTCGAGGCCGGTGCCGACGATGTGCTGACCAACGAGGACGGCTCGATCGAAGTGATCACGCCGCCCAACGATTTTGCCAACGTCAAGGATGCGCTGGAAAAAGCCGGTTTCAGGCCGGAATTCGGCGAAGTCACGATGAAGCCGCAGAACGAAACCGAATTCGCCGGCGAGGATGCGCTGAAGATGCAGAAGCTGCTCGACGCCCTGGAATCGCTGGATGACGTGCAAGAGGTCTACACCACGGCCGTGATCGACGAGTAGCGTGAATTCCGACGCCGCGACACGCTTCGCCCCGCTGCTCTTCGTCCTGCTCTGGAGCACCGGATTCATCGGTGCCAAGTACGGACTGCCGCACGCCGAGCCGCTTTCCTTCCTGCTGGTGCGCTACCTGCTGGTGCTGTCCCTGATGACGCTGATCGCGCTGGCGACGCGCGCGCCGTGGCCGAAGGATGGGCGCCAGTGGTTCCACATCGGCGTCGCCGGCCTGCTGGTGCACGCGGTGTACCTCGGCGGCGTTTTCGTCGCCATCTCGAAAGGCCTGCCGGCCGGCGTCACCAGCCTGGTGGTCGGCATCCAGCCACTGCTGACTGCCGTCGGTGCCGGCTGGCTGTTGAACGAGACCGTGCTGAAGCGGCAATGGGCGGGCCTGGTGCTCGGCTTCGTCGGCGTCGCCATGGTGGTCGCGGGCAGGCTCGGCAGCGGCTTCGGCCTCGCCGCACTGTGGCCGGCGCTTGCCGCCCTGGCCGGGATCACCGCCGGCACCCTCTACCAGAAGCGCTTCTGCCCCCACTTCGACTGGCGTACCGGTGCCATCGCCCAGTTCCTGCCCACAGCCGTCGCCACCGGCGCGATGGTCGGCGCCGCCGGCGACTTCCGCGTCGACTGGGTGCCCGATTTCGTCTTTGCCCTGGCCTGGCTGGTACTGGTGCTTTCGGTCGGCGCCATTTCGCTGCTGAACTGGCTGATCCGCCACGGCAGCGCGGTGAACCTGGCCAGCCTGTTCTACCTCGTGCCGCCCTGCACCGCCCTGATCGCCTGGTTCCTGTTCGACGAGAGGCTGGCGGGCATGGCGCTGGTCGGCATGGCGCTCGCCGTCTGGGGCGTGTATCTTGCGCGGAAATGACAGCGCCCGCCCCTCCGCCCATCCGCATCCTCGGCATTGATCCCGGCTTGCGCTCGACCGGGTTTGGCGTGATCGACAAGGCCGGCAACAAACTGGCCTATGTCGCCAGCGGCTGCATCAAAGCCGATGCGGCAGGCAGTTTGCCGGAGCGGATCAAGGCCCTCCTCGAGGGTATGCGGGAAATCATCACCGCCTACCGGCCGCAGCAGGCCGCGGTCGAAATCGTTTTTGTCAACGTCAACCCGCAATCCACGCTGCTGCTCGGCCAGGCGCGCGGCGCGGCGATTGCCGCGCTGGTCACGGCGAACCTGCCGGTGGCCGAATACAGCGCCTTGCAGGTCAAGCAGGCCGTGGTCGGCCACGGCAAGGCCGCCAAGGAGCAGGTGCAGGCCATGGTCGCCCGCCTGCTCGCCCTTCCCGGCCACCCGAGCCCCGATGCCGCCGATGCGCTGGCCTGCGCCATCGCCCACGCCCACGGCGGCCAGGGCATGGGCGCGCTGGCCACGGCCGGACGCCGGGTCAAGGGCGGCAGGTTGGTGTAATGGCTTCGATACTGTATGCATGGGAATTCGGCGCCAACCTGGGCCATGTTGGCCCGTTCATGCCCCTGGCCCGCGAATTGCGGCAAGCAGGCCACGAGGTGCACTGGGCGGTCACCCAGCCCGCAGCCGTGGGAGATTTCCTGGCCAGGGACGGCTTCACCTGGCTGGCCGCACCTTCGACCGCCGAAACCAGTCGTCCGGGACCGCCGTTGACCTACGCGGACATACTTCTGCGTTACGGTTACGCGGAGTCGAAGACCCTGTTAGGCCTGGTCGGTGCATGGCGCGAACTGATGCGGCTCACCGGGGCAAGGCTGGTTCTTGCGGACCACTCGCCCACCGCACTGCTTGCGGCCCGCACGCTGTCGATCCCGGTCATGCAATATTCATTCGGCTTCACGGTTCCGCCGAAGCAGAATCCCCTGCCCAACATGCGGCCGTGGACGACGATTCCGGATCAGCAATTACGGGACCTCGACCGGACGGCGCTGACCAGCATCAATGCCGTGCTGGCGCGCTTTGATTGCCAGGCGCTGCCAAGCCTCGCCAACCTGTTCGATGTCGCCGAAGAAACCCTGGTGACCTTCCCCGAACTGGATCACTATCCTGACAGGGGCCCCGCGAGCTATTGGGGCAGCCTGCCAAGCGCGGGTTCGGGAAAACCGGCGACCTGGCCCGGCGTTGGCCACGGTCGATGTTTTGCCTACCTGCGACCGGAATCGCCACATCATGAAGCGGCACTGGCCGCTTTGCGCGCCCTTGAAATCTGCGCACTTGTTTTCGCGCCCGGCCTCCCGCCCGCCACGGTCGAAAGGTTTGCTGCTCCCCACCTCAAGTTTCTCGATGGACCGGCCGACATGGAACAGATGATCCGTGAAGCCGATGTCGCCATCACGTATGCCAGCCTGGCGACCACGACGGGATTTCTGCTTGGCGGCAAGCCCTTGATGATGCTGCCCGGGCATCTTGAACAATTCCTGGTAGCGCGCCGCGTTGTGGACATGGGCGCCGGCATCCTGGTCAACCCCGAAGTGCCTCCCGGCGATCTCAGGGGTCCCCTGGCAAGCCTGTTCAACGACGCAAGCTATCGCGACAATGCCAGGGCGTTTGCCGCCAAGTATGCCGCCTTCGACCAGTCAAAGATCATTCACAATCTTGTCCGCCGCATCGGCGAACTCCTGGATCCAGACCATCCGCCTGCCGGCATCGGAGAACTGCAATGATCGGTCGCATCAGCGGAACGCTGGTTGAAAAGAATCCGCCGTCCATCACGGTGGATGTGCAGGGCCTCGGCTACGAAGTCGATGTGCCGATGAGCACCTTCTACAACCTGCCCGCCGCCGGCGAAAAAGTCTCGCTGCATACCCACCTCGTCGTGCGCGAGGACGGCCATTACCTGTATGGCTTCGCCACTCCGGACGAGCGCGCCGCGTTTCGCCAGTTGCTGAAGATTTCCGGCATCGGTGCGCGCACGGCCCTGGCCGTGCTCTCGGGCATGTCGGTGGGCGAACTGGCGCAGGCGGTCACCCTGCAGGAAGCCGGACGCCTGACCAAGGTACCGGGCATCGGCAAGAAAACCGCCGAACGCCTGCTGCTGGAACTGCGCGACCGGCTGCCGAAGACGCTGGCGGCCGGCGGTGCAAAAGTCGGCGCCGGCGACACGGCGGGCGACGCCATTGCCGACATCACGAACGCCCTCCTGGCGCTCGGTTACAACGAACGCGAGGCACTTGCTGCAATTAAGGGGCTGCCTGCGGGGATTTCGGTCGCCGACGGCATACGCGCAGCCTTGAAGCTGCTTTCCAAATCCTCCTGACGCGCCTCGGCTAAACTGCCGCAATGAGCATCCAGACCGACAAGTTCGCCGAGCCCGCAGCGGAGCGCCTGATTGCGGCGGGTCGGGAATCGACGCAGGAAGATGCGCTGGAGCGCGCCCTGCGGCCCAAGCGGCTGGCGGATTACGTCGGCCAGCAGAAGATCCGCGGCCAGCTCGAAATTTTCATCGAGGCGGCCAGGCGGCGCGCAGAATCGATGGATCACGTGCTGCTGTTCGGCCCTCCGGGCCTGGGCAAGACCACGCTGGCCCACATCATCGCCCACGAGATGGGGGTCAACCTGCGCCATACCTCGGGCCCGGTGCTGGAGCGCGCCGGCGACCTCGCCGCGATGCTGACCAACCTCGAACCGCACGACGTACTGTTCATCGACGAGATCCATCGCCTCTCCCCGGTGGTCGAGGAAATCCTCTACCCCGCGCTGGAAGACTTCCAGATCGACATCATGATCGGCGAAGGCCCCTCGGCGCGCTCGGTCAAGCTCGACCTGCCGCCCTTCACCCTGATCGGCGCCACCACGCGGGCCGGCATGCTGACCAACCCGCTGCGCGACCGCTTCGGCATCGTCGCCCGGCTGGAGTTCTACACCCCGGAGGAACTCAGCCTCATCGTACGGCGCTCGGCCCACCTGCTGAACTGCGACATCGCGGAAGAAGGCGCGGTCGAGATCGCCAGGCGCTCGCGCGGCACGCCGCGCATTTCCAACCGCCTGCTGCGCCGCGTGCGGGATTTCGCCGAGGTCAAGGCCGACGGCAAGATCACGCGCGAGGTGGCCGACGCGGCGCTGACCATGCTCGACGTCGACCACCTCGGCCTCGACGTGATGGACCGCAAGCTGCTCGGCGCCATGCTCGACAAGTTCGGCGGCGGCCCGGTCGGCGTAGACAACCTCGCGGCCGCCATAGGCGAGGCGCGCGACACCATCGAGGATGTGCTCGAACCCTACCTGATACAGCAGGGCTTCCTGCAGCGCACCCCACGCGGACGCGTTGCCACGGCAAGCATCTGGCGGCACTTCGGGCTGGCTGCGCCAGGCATCGGCGGTAGTCAAGAATTGTGGAAAGAGTAATGGGCGGCGTGCCGATACTGAGCTATATCACCACCTGCAAGGGACGCCTGGCACACCTGCAAAAATCGCTTCCGCGTGTCGTCGGCCAATCCGGTGTCGAATGCATAGTCGTCGATTACGACTGCCCGGAGGGGGCCGCCGAGTGGGTGCAAAACAACTTCCCCCAAGTTCGGGTGGTCAAGGTCGAGAACGTCAGCCAATTCAACGCCTCCCATGCGCGCAACATCGGAGCAAAGCAGGCCTCGGCGCCGTGGCTCGGCTTCTTTGACGCCGACATTCTCCTCGACGCAGATTTCTCAAGGCGGATCCTGCCGTCGCTCGTCAAGGGAAACTTCTACCGCGCGTCCCCGGTTACCTATCAGACATGGGGCTCCATCATCTGCCATCGCGACGACTTCCTGCGTGCCGGCGGTTACGACGAAGTCTATGTCGGCTGGGGCGGCGAAGATGACGACCTGATAGCCCTGCTGACGCGCAATGGCGTGCGCGCAGCCGGCTTTCCCGCGGATTTGCTCGACGAGATCGAGCATAGTGATGAAAAGCGGACGCGGTTCGCCACGATCAAGAACCGCTGGTTGCAATTGCTGATCAACCGATCGTATCTGCGGGCCAAACTCGACCTGCTGGGCACCTGCGAATCGCTCGACCCCGGGGATGCCGTAAAAATTTTCGAGGAATTTTCCCGGACCGCGACCGCCATGCTGGGCAACGGCAAGGTCACGTGCCGATTCACCATGGGCCTGCCGCCCATTGCCATCGGCTCCCCTCCACTGAACAACAGGGTCGAACTTGCAAACCTGCGCCGGACCATTACTTACGACCTTCAGTTATTGGGGCAGATTCCAGAGCCGGGCATTCGCGCAATGGACATCCCGGTCATCGAATCATCGCCCACCACGCGAACCATCAGGACTACGACCCGGGATGGACGCAGCCTGAAGCTGAACATTCCCAGCGATCAACCGACGGGCTGCCTGGCGAACGAGATTTTCGACCAGCAATGCTACGCAATCCCACCATGGCTCGGCGACGTTGACACCGTCATTGACATCGGCGCCAAGGCCGGACTTGCCGCGGCATACTTCCGGCAATGCCATCCTCATGCTGCGATTCATTGCTTCGAACCCGACGCGACAATGCATCCGCTGCTGGAGGCAAATGCCGCGGAAATCACCGGCTGCGTCGTGCACCCTTTCGGCCTGCATCTCACGGACCGGAATGACGGATTCCTTGCCGGACGCGACCAGTCGTTCGGATACAGGCATTCGTCAGGCGATGTCCGTTCGCTTCGGCTGCGGGATGCGGCAGGAGCGATAGCGGCGCTCGGTCTGGCCCGCGAGATCGACATTCTCAAAGTCGATGCCGGGACATGTGGGCTGCCGATCCTGCAAAGCCTCCACACATGGCTGCCGAAGATCCGCCTGATACACATCAAATTCCATTCCGAAGCAAACCGGAAGGCGATCGATGCCCTGCTCGATGCCACCCACAGCCTGTGCCGCGCGAGGATCGACTCTCCGCACCGGGGCCTGCTGACCTATGTTTCGCTGACGGCGATGCCCGCAGAGCCGTCGAACCAACCCCTTGACGCCGAAGGCTGTCCGGCGTGCGCCATGCCATCCGACCCCAGCCCTGTCTGCCATGCCGAACGCTGAGTCCTTCCTGGCCGACTGGCCGGCAATCGACGGTATCGAGGGCTGGCTCGACCTCCCTGCCGCCGCGCTGATGGATTCACTGCTTTCAGCACAGGATGCCCTGCAAGTCGCCGCGCAGGGCCTGCTCGAGATCGGAACCTGGAAGGGGCGCTCTGCCGCAGTCATGGCGCGGCATCTGCGACCTGACGAGGACCTGCTGCTGGTTGATGCCTGGCTAAAGGCCGACGCGATCGGCCAAGGCATCAGCAGGCTGTTCCATGGCAGACCTCAGCCTGGCCGGATCAAACTTCTGCAAGGCGAATCACTCAGCCTGGGCAAGCATCTTGCCCCTGACAGAATGTTCCGTTATATCCATATTGACGGCGAACATACGGCCGCCGCCCTGCGCAACGACCTCGTGCTGGCCTGCCGGCATCTGGCTTCTGCAGGACTGATCGTCGTGGACGATATCTTCAATGCGCTCTATCCCCAGCTGACCCGGGAACTCTTCACGTTTCTGGCGCAGGAAGGCCGCGGCATGGCCTGTCTGCTGATCGGCTTCAACAAGGCAGGCCTGTGCCGGGCGAAAATGATGGACAGCTATGGTGACTGGGTCTTTCAGCACATCAACGCCGCCATGGACCAACGCGGCATCAAGGTAAGCCTGTGCCGGACCACGGATCGCGTCGAGTGGCCCGGATATTCCCTCGTCCCGGACCAGGGAAAAGCGCACCGCGGACCGGACTACCAGGAAGACTACCTGAGGCCATGAAGATTCATGGGCACAGGCCGATCACGGCGGACATACGGGCACGAAGCAGCGGCATCATGCCGCCGACGGCCATGGCCCAGCTTGCGATCAGGGTCTACTACGAAGACACCGATGCCGCCGGCATCGTCTATTACGCAAACTACCTGCGCTTCATCGAGCGCGGCCGGACCGAATTCCTGCGCGCGCTGGGCCATGACCAGAATGTCCTGATGCAGGAAGGCATCGCCTTCGCCGTGCGCTCGGTCAATGTGGAATTCCTCAAGCCGGCAAGACTCGACGACCTGCTTGCCGTGGAAACCAGCGTGGCATCACTCGGTCGCGCGCAATTGACATTCGCCCAGCGCATCCTGCGCGGCACCGAGTTGCTGCTTGATGCGGAAATACGCGTGGTCTGCATCGACCCGGTGCGCGGCAAACCGGTCGGGATGCCGGAAGACATTCACGAGCAGATGGCCAGCCTGATGGGAACCCCCAAATGAAGCTCGGCCCGATCCGGGACAGGACGCCCCGGATTACAGCATCGACATGATCCGCGGGCAATAGCGATGCCGGCGATCAGCTTCGTCACCACGTGCAAAGGACGTCTGGATCACCTGCGGCAGACGCTGCCCAGGATGGTCATGCAGCCCGATGCCGAATGCATCGTGGTCGACTATGACTGCCCCGACGGCGCTGCGGACTGGGTGCAGGCCAATTGCCCGGAGGTCAAAGTCGTAAGGGTGCACGATGCACCACGGTTTCACAAATCGCATGCCGGCAATCTGGGTGCCGCTGAAGCAACCGCTCCCTGGCTCTGCCTGATCGATGCCGATATCGTCGTCGATCGAGCCTTCGTTGAGCGGCTTGCCCCGTTGTTGGTCAGCGGCGCTTATCTGCGGCCCTCACCCCTGGACTGGAACGCCTACGGGAGCTTCGTATGCTCAAGGAAGGACTTCGATGCGGTCGAGGGCTATGACGAGGTTATGGAGAACAGCGGCTGCACGGACGACGACATTTATCGCCGCCTGGAAATTTCCGGAGTCAGGCAGGAAGCGTTTCCCGGCGAGTTGTTTGTCGGCATACCTCACGACGACAAGATCCGGACACAGTTTTACGAAATAAAGGACCGGTCGTTCAGCCAGACCGTCAATGCGGTATACGCGAACATCAAGCACGACCTTCTGCGCTACGCAGCCGAGTCGATCCTGCCGCTGGCCACACGCCGCATCATTTATGCAGAAGTTAGGGCGGTACTTCTGGACCGATTGGAAGGGCCACGCAGCGGCGGACGGATTGAGATATCCCTCCCGGTGGGTTCCAGCGTACCAATGCACGGGAAGTGGGAACTCCACCGGAAATGGATCTTCGATCTGCGCAATATCGGTCCATAAATGCCGCATTGCGCGCCGAGTTGCTGCGTGACGCCAAAAAAGCGCTCCGCCCGCCGCACGGTCTGATGAAGCCTCTGCGAAACCTCGCGGACCAGGCCCCGTGGATCGGATCAGGGCTGGATGTCCGCTCTGTGCTGCAAATAGGCCTCCCTGAGCCGGATCGCAAAACCTCCTGGCGGCTTCCGGGTCGGCGGCCGATGGATCCATTCTTCGCTCGGCACCTGCCCACCAGGCTCGAGGAACGCGACGATCCGGCGAAATGCGCCCTCGGAATCTTCCTGAATGTCCTCGTAACAGACATGCAGCGGCGTTCGATCCGCCAGCCGCGCACCGACCAAGCCGATCAACCGGCCTTCCCCGATGTATTGTTTCTGCATGCTTTCCACCAGCGCAAACAGCCGGGCAAGATCGATGCCATCGAGCTTCGGTTCCACGCCGAAGTTGAACCACTCGCCGGTAGCGTGGGCGATTGCGCCGGATATCGCCTGCCCGAGCTTGTCGCGCCGCGTCAGGAGTATCAGGCGATCGAAACCCCGCAGGAACGCTATCGCGCTGTCGAGGTTTCCCCCGAACGGGGGCAGCAGTTGATCCGGCTGGATTTTCGTGCCAAACCATCCGTCGCGGGAAGTCCTGACGCGGGCGACGGCACGCAGGTAGCTTTCCAGGCCGATGTTGCCCGTGACACCCGGCAACAGCCTTGCGCCCATCAGCCGGATCGCGTCCGCATGAAGGTATTCCATCGGGAGGCCGAAGCGGTCCTTTATGTTGCTCAGGCGGGCACAAAGGTAGTTGCTCCCCGTTCGCGGCGAGGAAAGGATCGCATAGCTGAGCGCCGGCTCGGCGGCGGTTTCGCTGTCGAACTGCGCGCCAAAGTAACCAAGGGAGTTGTGCGTAGCCATTTGTTCCCCGGCAGCCGTTACCCAGACATGTGGCAAGTGGTAGTCATGACGCCAATGTACAATTATCGGCAGGCAAACGGGGTTTCGACGGGCCGACCGAACCGGTTGCCCCAACTGGTCGCCCCACCCGGGGGCAGGGAAGAAACGAATCCAATGAACTGCAGCAGTACGCCAAAGTGGCCGACATGAACATCACCCAAGACCTGTCCATCATCGAACTGATCATCCACGCCAGCCTGGTAGTCAAGCTGGTGATGCTGCTGCTGACGCTGGTGTCGCTGACGTCCTGGTACTGGATCTTCCGCAAGGCCTTCGCCATTCGCGACGCACGCAGCAAGACCGACAAGTTCGAGCGGGATTTCTGGAGCGGCGGCGACCTAAACGCGCTGTACCAGAGTGCGGTCAACAACCGACACGACACCGGCGCGCTGGAGCGGATTTTCGAGGCCGGCTACCGCGAATTCACCAAGTTGCGCGGGCAGAAGGCGCTGGATGCCGCCACCGTGGTCGATGGTGCGCGGCGCGCGATGCGCGCGACCTATCAGCGCGAAATAGATGATCTGGAGGCGCACCTGGCCTTTCTCGCTTCCGTCGGATCCGTCTCGCCCTATGTCGGACTGTTCGGCACGGTGTGGGGCATCATGCACGCTTTCCGCGGCCTGGCCAACATGAGCACGGCGACGCTGTCGGCCGTGGCGCCGGGCATCGCCGAAGCCCTTGTAGCCACCGCCATCGGCCTCTTCGCCGCGATTCCGGCGGTGATCGCCTACAACCGCTTCGCCCATGATGTCGATCGCGTCGCGGTACGCTTCGAGAGCTTCATGGAGGAGTTCTCCAACATCCTGCAACGGCAGATCCGCTGACATGGCAACGATCAGGCACGCGCCGGTGCAGATGCTCTGGGTCGGCGGTCCGCTTACGGCGCTGGAGCGCCTGGCGCTGAACTCGTGGCTGGAGAACGGTCACGAAGTCCACCTCTACAGCTATGGCAAGCCTGCGAACACGCCCAAGGGGCTGCGCATCTGCGATGCCAGGGAGATCCTCCCGGCGCAGGCGGATACACAGGGTTCGGCTGGCGGGCAAGCCCCGGTGCGGTTTTCCGACATGTTCAGCTTCGCGCTGCTGCACCAGCGCGGCGGCATCTGGGCCGAGATCAGCGTGGTGTGCCTGCGGCCGCTCGATTTCGCCGCGGGGATGGATTACTTCTTCGCCTCGGAAATGCTTCCGGCGCAGCCGGGCGACGAGGGCAAGCTGCGCATCCGCGCTTCCGGCTGCGTCATGAAAACGCCGTCCGGCAGCCCGCTGGCCCTGGAATGTCTCGACCTCGTCCGTGGCGCCGCGTCAGCCGGCAGCGCGGCGGCGACCGGCCCCCTGCTCCTGCACAGCGCGGTCGAAAAGTACACCATGACAACCTCGCTGCTGAATCCCAACGTTTTTTGTCCCATACCATTCTGGAACATGACCGCTCTGATCAGCGGCATGACCGTGCTGCCGCCGGAGAGCTACGGAGTCCATCTGTGGAACCAGAGCTGGCGCCGCAATTTCTTCGACAAGAACGCCAGCTACGATCCGCTCTCTTTGGTCGAGCGCCTGAAGGCGCATTACCTCGGACGCAAGGAAGCCTCCCGTGCGTAAGCGCCGCCTGATGAACGAAATAAACGTCGTGCCGTACATCGACGTGATGCTGGTGCTGCTGGTGATCTTCATGGTGACCGCACCGATGATCCAGACCGGCAGCGTCGATCTGCCCAGCGTCGGCAAGAGCAGCCAGCCGCCGGTGGCGCCGCTGGAAGTGATCATCAAGGCCGACAGTTCGCTGGCGCTGCGCGACCGGTCGAAAGGCAGCGCGGAGCAGGTGGTAACGCGCGCCGACCTCGCCGGACGCATCAAGCAAGCACAAGCGGCGAATCCGCAGCAGTCGGTGCTGATCGCCGGCGACAAGAGCGTCAGGTACGAAGCGGTTCTGGCCGTGATGGACGAACTGCAACGCCAGCAGGTCGCACGGATCGGGCTCCTGGTGCAACCGGTGGCGGCCGACGGCAAGTGAGCGCGGAGTCTCCCATCCTGCCGCCGGGGAACCTGGCCGGCAAGCGCGTTTCCATCGTCCTGGCGGTCGCGGTGCACCTGCTCCTGGCCGCGTTCCTGTTTTACGGCGTACGCTGGCAGACCAAGGCCACCGATGTGGTCGAGGTCGAGCTGGTGCGTGCGGCGCCAGAGCCCGCACCGGCAACCCCCGTCGCCGTGCCGCCAGCGCCGACTATTGAGCCGCCACCGACGCCAAAGCCGGTTCCGGAACCGAAACCGCTGCCGCCACCGCCAAAACCGGACATCGCAATAAAGGAAAAGGAAAAACCGAAACCGCCGCCGAAAGCGGAGCCCAAGCCTGAGCCGCCGCCCAAGGTTGAACCAAAACCGCGTGTTGATCCGTTCCAGGAACAGTTGAAGCGCGAGACCGAGCAGCGCAAGCAGGCCGAAGCCGCGGCCCAGGAACTCGCCCAGATGAAGGCGGCGCAAGCCGCCTCGGCACGCTACAAGGCCGTCGCCGACTACCTCGGCAAGATCCGCCGCAAGATCCGCGGCAACATCGTGGTGCCGTCCGAAATCAAGGGCAATCCGGAGGCCGTGTTCGACGTCACTCAATTGCCCAGCGGCGAGATCGTCACCGTGCGCCTCAAGCGTTCGTCCGGGCATGCCGCACTCGATGCCGCCATCGAACGCGCCATCCTCAAATCGAATCCCTTGCCCAAACCGGAGCCGGCCGACTTGTTCTCGCGCTCGCTCGAACTGCGCTTTCGCCCGCTGGACGAACAATAGACCGCGATTAATCCTTCAGTACCGAGGATTTCCGGGCCTGTTCCGGGTCAGGATTGCCGGGGGCGAGGCGGTATAATCGCCGCGATGAGATTCCAACGTCTGTTCATTGTCTGCGCCGCCGGTCTGGCGTTTTGCTCTGCCGCCCGCGCGCAGCTCACGGTGGAAATCACCGGCGCCGGCGCCAACCGCCTTCCGGTGGCCATCGCCGACTTCTCCGGCGAACGCGTCGTCGGTCAGGCCCTGACCTCGGTGGTGCGGGCCGATCTCGAGCGCAGCGGCCTGTTCCGCCTGGTCGATGCCGGCGGCCCGCTGGCCGACAATGCCACGCCGCCCTTCGAAGACCTCAAGGCACGCGGCGCCGATGTCGTCGCCGGCGGCAGCGTGGCGACCGCCGCCGACGGTCGCCACGAAACCCGCGTACGTCTTACTGACGTGCAGAAGCAGGCCGCGCTGGGCAACCCGGCCTATCTGCATACCGGCGCCCAGTTGCGCGCGACGGCCCACCGTATCGCCGATTTCATCTACGAGAAGCTCACCGGCGAGCCCGGCGTGTTCTCCACGCGCATCGCCTACGTGGTGAAGAGCACCGGACGCTACGAACTGAAAATCGCCGATGCCGACGGCGCCAACGACCAGGCCGCGCTGGCCTCGCGCGAGCCGATCATCTCGCCGGCGTGGTCGCCCGACGGAACCAAGCTGGCCTATGTCTCCTTCGAAGCGAAAAAGCCGGTGGTGTATGTGCATGACCTGGCCAGCGGCCGGCGCCATGTCGCCGCCAACTTCAAGGGCTCGAATTCGGCGCCGGCCTGGTCGCCCGACGGCAAGCAACTGGCGGTGGTGCTGACCAAGGACGGCACCTCGCAACTGTATGTCGTCAACGCCGACGGCAGCGGCGTGCGGCGCGTCGCAACTTCCTCCGGCATCGACACCGAACCGCGCTGGGCGCCCGACGGCCAGTACGTCTACTTCACGTCGGATCGCGGCGGCAGCCCGCAAATCTACCGCACCGCCAGCAGCGGCGGCAATACGGAGCGGGTTACCTTCGAGGGCAGCTACAACGTCACGCCGCGCCTCTCGCCCGATGGCAAGAACATGGCCTTCATCACCAGGAACGGCGGGCGCTTCCAGCTGGCGCTGATGGATCTGGCGAGCAAGCAGACGCAGATCCTCACCGACTCGACCAAGGACGAATCCCCCAGCTTCGCCCCCAACGGCCGCATGATCCTGTATGCCACCGAAATCGGCGGGCGCGGCGTGCTGGCTGCCGTTTCCAGCGACGGCCGGGTGAAGCAGAAACTCTCCGTGCAGGCCGCCGATGTGCGGGAACCTGCCTGGGGTCCCCTGGTCCGATAGGCAGCGGAACATTTTCCCGGCCGCATTCATCGAGGAATCCATCATGCGCGCACTCATCAGCCTTTCCCTCGCCACCCTGCTGCTTGCCGCCTGCGGTTCGCAGCCGCCGGCACCCGAACAGGATCCCGCTGGCGTCGAATCGCGCAGTCCCGGCGCGGTCAAGGTCGAAACGCCGCGGGTGACGCAGGTCAAACCCGAGCAGTTCGACCCGAACAGCATCGCCGCGCTGAAGGATCCGCGCAGTCCGCTGTCCAAGCGCAGCATCTACTTCGACTACGACAGCTACGTGGTCAAGGACGAGTTCCAGGGCCTGCTGGGCGCCCATGGCAAGTTCCTTGCCGCCAACCCGAAAATGAAAATGCTGATCCAGGGCAATGCCGACGAGCGCGGCAGCCGCGAATACAACCTGGCCCTGGGCCAGAAACGCGCCGAGGCGGTGCGCAAGGCCCTGACCCTGCTCGGGGGCCGCGAAGACCAGCTCGAGGCCGTGAGCCTGGGCGAGGAAAAGCCGGCCTGCAGCGAATCCAGCGAAGAGTGCTGGGCCAGGAACCGCCGCGGCGACATGCTCTACTCGGGTGAGTTTTGAAGATGCGCAGGTGGCTGCAGGCGCTGCTGCCCGCGTTGCTGCTGGCCGCGGCACTGGGTTCTCCCGCGCGCGCCGGCATGTTCGACGACGAAGAGGCCCGCAAGCGTATCGAGGTGCTGAAGGGGGAAGTCACCGAACTTGCCAAGCGTGCCGACACCATCAATCGCAACCAGATCGACTTCGCCAACCAGGTCGAGGCGATCAAGGCCGACATCGCCAAACTGCGCGGCCAGATCGAAGTCCTGACCTACGAACTCGAAGCGACGCAGAAACGGCAGAAGGACTTTTACGTCGACCTCGACAACCGCCTGCGCAAGCTGGAGCCGCCCCCGGCCGAGACCAAGCCCGAAACCCAGGGTGCGGCAACAAAGGCCGATCCCGCGCAGGAAACCCGTGACTACGAAGCCGCGCTGGCCGGACTCAAGGCCTCCAGATTCAAGGAAGCCGGTGTAGCCTTCGTCGCCTTCATCAAGGCGTATCCGAACAGCAGCCTGACCGCGTCGGCCCACTACTGGGGCGCCTACGCCCACGCCCAGGCCAAGGACCATACGGCTGCCGCCGAACTCTTCGGCAAATTCGCCGCCGGCTGGCCCAATGACGACCGCGCTCCGGCGGCGCTGGAAAGCCGCGTCGCCAGCCTCGAAGCCCTCAAGGACTGGAAGAACGCCCGGGCCGCACTGGAACTGCTGGCCGAAAGATACCCCAACAGCGAGCCGGGCAAGAAAGCGAAGCTCAAGCTGAAGAAGAAGTAGTGCCCGCCCCCGAGCCCGCGCTGCGCGTCACCGAAATCTTCCACTCGATCCAGGGCGAATCCAGCCGCGTCGGGCTGCCGACGGTATTCGTGCGCCTCACCGGCTGCCCCTTGCGCTGTGCCTGGTGCGATACCGCCTACGCCTTCAGCGGCGGTGAAGTGCTGGCGGTGGACGAAATACTGCAGCGCATCGCCGCATTCGATTGCGCCACCGTCTGCGTCACCGGCGGCGAGCCGCTGGCGCAAAAGGACTGCCTGGCCCTGCTCGATGCGCTGTGCGATGCCGGCTATTCGGTATCGCTGGAAACCAGCGGCGCACTCGACATCGGCAGCGTCGACCCGCGCGTCGTGCGCATCATGGACCTCAAGGCGCCCGGTTCGGGCGAGCATGGAAGGAACCGTTGGGAAAACCTTGAGCTATTGACGGACCGCGATGAACTGAAGTTCGTTCTCGCCTCGCGCGAAGACTACGACTGGGCCGTTTCGGCATGCCGCCAGCGCCGACTTTTCGAACTTTGCCCGGTGCTGTTCTCGCCCGTGCAGGGGCAGCTCGACCCGGCGCAACTGGCGCAATGGATCCTCGACGACCGCCTGCCGCTGCGCTTTCAGCTGCAGTTGCACAAGGTGCTGTGGGGTAGCGCCCAGGGGCGCTGAGCCCTCATCAGCTCATCAGCGGCGGACAGGGCGGCCGCTTGGCTGAAATGATCCGGGTGTTCACGCCGGCGTAGTTCAGCCCGCCAAACAGGCGCGCGTACTCGATCTTCACGCAGCGATCCATCACCACGTCGAGTCCAGCCGCTGCGGCTCTTGCGGCAGCCTCGCGATGAATTACGCCGAGCTGCAGCCAGAGGCATCTGGCGCCGATGCGGATCGCCTCCTCGGCAATCGGCAGGACGTCCTCTGGCTTGCGGAAGACGTCGACCATGTCGACCTTTCCCGGGATCACGGCAAGGTCCGGATAGCATTTCTGCCCGAGGATTTCGGTCGCCGCCGGATTCACCGGAATCACCGTGTAGCCGTGTTCCAGCATGTACTTGGCGGCGAAGTAGCTCGGCCGGTTCCAGTTCGGCGACAGCCCGACCACGGCAATTACGCGGTTGCCCTGCAACACCCGGCGCAGGCCGGCAACATCATCGACGATCATGGCTGCTCCTCGTTCATGTCGCGATTATCCCACCGTAGCTGCCGGACATGCCGGCCCGCGCGGCACCCGGTCGAGTCGCCAGTGGCTCATGGCCCAGGCCCACAGTGCGTCGGGATTCGCGCCGGAGAGTTCCGCCGGCGGCCGCTGGCCAAGGAATGCCAGCGCGGCGAACAGCGCCGGGCCGGGCCGCGACGCATCGACCGGCGCCGCGCGCGTCTGCTTCGACAATTTTTCTCCGGCGGCATTGACGGCCACGGGCAGGTGCGCGTAGCGCGGCATCGGCAAACCCAGGCACTGCTGCAGGAAAATCTGGCGCGGCGTGGAGGCCAGCAGGTCGGCGCCGCGCACGACATCCGTAATGCCGGACGCGGCGTCGTCGACCACCACCGCAAGCTGGTAGGCGAACAATCCGTCGGCGCGCAGCAGGACGAAGTCCCCCGCATCAAGGGCGAGGTCGCTGTCGATGCGGCCCTGGATCGCGTCGTCGAAACCGACGCGGGCATCGCCCACGCGCAGGCGCCAGGCGCGCGCCAGCCGACCCGCAGGAACCCCCTGCCGGCAGGTGCCCGGATAGATGGCAGCGCCATCGGGTGCGATGGCCGAATCGGCAAGCTCCTTGCGCGTGCAGGCGCAGGCAAATATCCGGCCTTCCTCCTTCAGCCGCTCCAGCGCCGCCGCATAAGCACTGGTGCGGCGACTCTGCCAGACTACTTCACCGTCCCAGGCAAAGCCGCAAGCCTCCAGCGTGCGCAGGATGTCGGCGGCAGCCTCCCGGGAGCAACGCGGCGCATCGACATCCTCCATGCGCAGCAGCCATGCGCCACCCCGCGTCCTGGCTTCCATGAAGGAGCCGGTCGCCGCCAGCAGCGAACCGAAATGCATCGGTCCGGTGGGGGAAGGTGCGAAGCGACCGCGATAAGAGGGACTGGAACCATTCATCGGCCATAGTGATAGCATGCCGCGCGGCAAAGCGGTAGGATTCGTGTCAATTCATTCGAGGAGCCATCCATGGCCACGCTGGAACTCAACGCCGAGAATTTCCAAAGGACGATCAATGAAAACGCCAACCTGATCATCGATTTCTGGGCCCCCTGGTGCGCCCCGTGCCGCGGCTTTGCGCCGACCTTCGAAGCCGCGTCGGCAAAACGGGCCGACATCGTCTTTGCCAAGGTGAACACCGAAGAGCAGCAGGAAATCGCCGCCGCCTTCAACATCCGCTCCATCCCGACCTTGATGATGTTCCGCGACCAGATCATCATCTATTCGGAGGCAGGCGCCTTGCCTGCCGCCGCCTTCGACCAACTGATCGAACAGGCGATGGCGCTGGACATGGATACCGTGCGCGCAGAAATCGCGGGGCAATCAGCCAGCGGCTGATCGGGCAAGAACCGTCTTCCCGCACACTATCGGAATTGCACCGCCTGGCGCCGTCAGCAAGGGAAGCCGTCTCCGGCTGACCAGGAGACATGGCTGTTTTCTGATGCCGCTAGACGTTGAAGAGGAAGTTCAGCACGTCGCCGTCCTTGACGACATAGTCC
>CAZGQB010000011.1:0-18269 GCA_964527055.1 uncultured Sulfuritalea sp. | reverse complement strand
GCGGCATCGGCGGCACCACGCTGGAAGGGCTCGGCCGCGCCGCCGGGCGCAGCCAGCAGAGCCTGTTCGCCAGCATTTACGCGCCGGGGCTGGATACCGAGCTCGGCACAAAGCAGCGCGCGTCACTGCGCGAGTTCGGCGACTTCATCGGGCGCATCGAAGCGCGCGCCGCGAAGGAACCGGCCGGCAAGGTATTGAACGACCTGATCGACGCGATCGGCTACCAGAGCTGGCTGTTCCAGTCGTCGGAAGCGCGCGAGGCCGAAACCCGCTGGGCCAACGTCTGCGACTTCGTCGAATGGCTGGCCAGGAAGGGCGAGGAGGAAGGCAGGAGCCTGCTCGAACTGGCGCAGTCCGTGGCGCTGCTGTCGATGCTGGACAAGGACGAAGGCGAGCAGGACGCGGTGCAGCTCGCCACGCTGCACGCGGCGAAGGGCCTCGAATTCCGCCACGTTTTCCTGGTCGGCGTCGAGGAAGGCCTGCTGCCGCATCGCGACTCGCTCGAACCGGCGAAGCTGGAAGAGGAACGGCGCCTGATGTATGTCGGCATCACGCGCGCCCAGGCCAGCTTGACGGTGACCTGGTGCGAGCGGCGCAAACAGGGCCGCGAATGGATGCCGCGCGAGCCGTCACGCTTCATCGCCGAAATGGGCGAGGCGGCGGCCCTGGCTGGACAGAAGCGCAATACGGTGCCGGAACCCGAGGCTGCCCGCGCCAGACTCGGCGCCTTGCGCGCCATGCTGGCTGGCAAGCTTTAGGCCGACCTTTTCGCGGGGCTGAATTCAGCCGGCCGGGCGCCAAAAAAAGAGGGCCGCAGGGCCCCCTCTCGCATCGACTGCTCCGCGCCTTACTTCGCCGCAGGCTCCTTGAAGTTGCCGCCCGACTTGCTGGTGATGTACACGATTGCGCGGGCCAGTTCGACGTCGTTGGCGTCCGATCCGCCCCTGGGCGGCATCGCGTTCTTGCCGGCAATCGACGACTTCAGCAGCGCATCGAGACCCAGCGCGATGCGCGGCGTCCAGGCCGCCTTGTCGCCGGTCTTGGGCGCGCCGGCTACACCAGCCTCATGGCAGGCGCCACAAACGGAGGTGTAGATCTGCTCTCCGCTGCGGCTGCCGACAGCGGCTGCCGGACCTGCGGCGGCCAGTTCGACGCGGGCCACGGGGGCGATCCGCTTGTTGGCTGCTTCATCGTCGCCCTTGGGCCGGTTGCCCATGGCGAAAGCGCCGACGGAGAGTAGAAGTACGCCTGCCGCTGCGAGGATACGGCTATTCAAATGTGCCATGAGCATCTTCCCGGAAGAGTCGAACAGAGGGCGCGATTATAGCGGAATCGCCCGCCCCGCAATGGACGCCGCCGGCCGAACGCGTTATGCTTCGCCCCCTCGCGCGCTCGTAGCTCAATGGATAGAGTACTGGCCTCCGAAGCCAGGGGTTGTGGGTTCGATCCCCGCCGAGCGCGCCAGCATTCGTTTCCCCAGGAAATCCCATTCACTGGCTTGTCTGCCTCTCGGTGCCGACCTTGCGCTTGATCCGCCCCCGTCTTGTGCCCGGGATTTTCAATCGGGCCGGGAAGCTGCACCTGATGCGCCCCCTGCCGCGGGCGGTCCCGCGTTCCTGAACACCTGATGCCGCCCTGGCTTGCCGCGCTGTTCACCCGGCGCATGCTGATCTGCGTATTCACCGGCTTTTCGTCGGGGTTGCCGCTTTATCTCTTGCTCAACCTGGTGCCGGCCTGGCTGCGCTCGGAAGGCGTGGACCTGAAGACCATCGGGCTTTTCGCCCTGATCCAGTTTCCCTACACCTGGAAGTTTCTCTGGTCGCCGCTGCTCGACCGCTACTCGCCGCCGCTCGGCCGCCGCCGCGGCTGGATGCTGATCACGCAGGTCGGGCTTCTTGCCTGCATCGCCGCGCTGGGCTTGTTCGCGCCGGCGTCCGAGATCGTGCCGATCCTCTGGCTTACCGCCGCGGTGGCGCTGCTCTCGGCGACGCAGGACATCGCGCTCGATGCCTACCGGCGCGAGATCCTGTCCGAGTCCGAACTGGGCCTCGGCAACTCGGTGCATGTCAATGCCTACCGCATCGCCGGCCTGGTGCCGGGTTCGCTGTCGCTGATCCTCGCCGACCGCCTGCCCTGGCTGCAGGTCTTCGTCATCACCGCGCTGTTCATGCTGCCGGGCATGGTGCTTGCGCTGGTGGCGCGCGAGCCGGCGGTGGCCGGCAACGCGCCGAAGACCCTGAAGGACGCCGTGGTCGAACCCTTCCACGAGTTCATCAACCGCGCCGGGTTGCGCGAGGCGCTGATGATCCTCGGCTTCATCTTCCTCTACAAGCTGGGCGATTCGATGTGCACTGCGCTGGCCACGCCCTTCTACCTCGACATGGGTTTTGCCAAATCCGAGATCGGCATCGTCGCCAAGAACGCCGGGCTGTGGCCGGCGGTGATCGGTGGCCTGATCGGTGGCCTGTGGATGGTCAAGCTCGGCATCAACCGCGCGCTGTGGCTGTTCGGCGTGGTGCAGCTGGTGTCGATCTTCGGCTTCGCCTGGCTGGCCTGGATCGGGCGCCACGAGACGGTGGGCGCGGCGGAACTCGCCCAGCTGGCGCTGGTGATCGGCTTCGAGGCGCTGGGCGTTGGGCTCGGCACGGCGGCCTTCGTCGCCTTCATCGCGCGGGCGACCCATCCGCTGTACACCGCGACGCAACTGGCGCTATTCACCAGCCTCGCCGCCGTGCCGCGCACCTTCATCAATGCCACCACCGGCTACCTGGTCGCACTCCTGGGCTGGTTTCCTTTCTTCATGCTCTGCGCGCTGCTGGCGGTGCCGGGCATGGTGCTGCTGCTCAAGGTCGCACCCTGGAACCTGCCGCGTGCGGCGACGGCGTCGTCTCCGGTGTGACCGCGTATGTGACATTTGTCACGGTCGCGCACGCGAAGTGGCGCCAAAACAACAGGGTTCCAACAATTTGAAGCTTCATTCAACTTTTGTCCATCGCTCGCGTTATATGCTCTGAAGCGCACGGTTCCACTACGGGAGGCGGCGATGTTAATGGTGATGGACATGAGCACAGGCAAACTCATCGAGGATGAATTCGGAGCGTTCGAGGACGAAGTTCTCAACGCCGAGTGGACCCCTGCCAGCCCCGAGCTTCAGCTCGGCCTGCAGGAAGTCCAGCATCGGGCAACGGCGCAGCGGGAAGTGGACGCCGAAGCCGCCGATGCATTTCTCGCCGCGATGTACCGCAGCCAGCAGTGAGCGTTCGCGCCATCCGCTGATGCCTTGTTGGTATCATCGCGCGCTTCGACTTTCCTGAAGCGCACGATGAACCTCCCATCCACGCCCGCCGTTCCCGACGCCAACGCTTCCGCCGCGCCCCTGCCCGGCCGCTCCGACTTTCCGCATTTCCTCGCCATCCCCACGCGCTGGATGGACAACGACGTCTATGGCCACGTCAACAATGTCGTCTATTACAGCTACTTCGACACCGTGATCAACGAGTACCTGATCCGCGAAGGCGGGCTCGACATCCTCGACGGCGCGGCCATCGGCTACTGCGTCGAATCGCAATGCCGCTACATCGCGCCGCTGGCCTTCCCCGAAGTCATCGATGCCGGCCTGCGCGTGGCGCACCTGGGCAAGTCATCGGTACGCTACGAGATCGCACTGTTTCCGCAGGGCGAGAACATGCCGGCCGCGACGGGCTGGTTCGTCCATGTCTTCGTCGCCCGCACCGACGACCGCCCGACGCCGATCCCGCCGCGTCTGCGCGACTGCATGGAGCGCATCCGGCGCTGAAATTCCGTCGCCCCGGCGGCGGGGTGGCGGCGTCAGGCTGGGCCGAGGCGAAAGCGGCTGTCGCGCAGACCCTGGACCACCGCCTCGTCATCGCGCGCCACCGTCAGCGCCTGTCCGGGTCCAAGGAAATAGTCCTCGCCGTCGCCGTGGCGGGTCAGCCAGATCTCGCCGCTGATGCAGTGGACCGAAAGATCGCGCTGCGGCAGGCGCTGCAGTTCTCCCCCGGCCAGCCTGCATTCGGTTTCCGCCGTACGCATTTTATGGATTCCATGCAGGAATCCTGTACCATGCTTGGCGCCTGTCTCCGGGCTGGCCGCGCGCATCAATGCGGCACGCCGGTCGCGCCCGATGCAGATCAGGGAAGAGATGGATACGACGGTTTGTGTAGTCATGATTTTCAGCTCCTCGTGCGTTTGGTGTGAGGGCATTATTGGTTTTGGCGACCGTCCTGACCAACGATTTGATGGCGGGTTATCCATGAGCAAATGGAATGCATAAGAACGAGCTGCCGCCACTCGACGCGCTGCGCGCCTTCGAGGCGGCGGCGCGCCACCTCAGCTTTACGCGGGCGGCGGAGGAACTGTTCGTCACCCAGTCGGCGGTGAGCAAGCAGGTGATCGCGCTGGAGTCGGCGCTGGCGACACGCCTCTTCGAGCGCAAGACGCGCGCGCTGGCGCTGACTGCGGCCGGCGAACGAATGCTGCGCGCTACCGCCGCGGCCTTCGCCGAATTGCGTGTGGCGACGGCGGAACTGCGCGGCGGCGACGAGCCGACCGTGACGCTGGCGACCACCCAGGCCTTCGCCAGTTTCTGGCTGATCCCGCGCCTGGCGGATTTCCGCCGCACGCATCCCGGCATCGACATCCGCATTTCCGCCGATACGCGGCTGGTGGACCTCGAACGCGGCCGCTTCGACGCCGCGTTGCGTTACCTGCAGGACCGCAACGCGCCGGCGACGGCGCTGCGCCTGTTCGGCGACACGGTGCTGCCGGTGGCAAGCCCGGCCTTGCTGAAAGGCGCGGGGCCGTTGGCGAAGCCGGCCGACCTCGCCCGCCACGTCCTGCTCGTCTATGAGGACGCCGAGCAGCGCCGGCCCTGGTTGTCCTGGCCGACCTGGCTGGAGATGGCCGGCGTCGCCGGCTTGCGTCCGGCGGGCAGCATCGGCTTCAACCAGTACGAGGCAGCGATCCGCGCGGCGGTCGACGGCCAGGGTGTCGCACTCGCCACGCTGGCGCTGGTGGCCGACCTGCTCGCTGCGGGCCGGCTGGTGGCGCCGCTGCCGCAGCGCTTCGCCAATCCGCGTTCCTACTATCTGCTGCTGGCCGAACATTCGGCGGCGACGCCGGCGGTGGCGGCTTTCCGCGGCTGGATCGAAAGGCAAGCCGCGGCGAGCCCCTGAACCTTCGCCCTGCCGGAGGGAACGCCGCCTGTCGCTTCACCGGCTTGCGCCGAGTCGATTCGTGAAACGGCCGGATCAGCGGCCGGCGCGCGCGGCCCTGGGCGCCCGCAGCCATTGCCGGGCAAATTCGTCCGCGGCCAGTGGTCGCGAAAACAGGTAGCCCTGCGCCAGGTCGCAGCCGAGTTCGCGCAGCAGGGAATGCTGGGCCGCGGTTTCGACGCCCTCGGCGACCACTTCCAGTCCCAGGCTGGCGGCCAGTGATAGAACGGCGCGCACGATGGCCTGGTCGTCTTCGCTGGTTGGCGCATCCTTGATGAAGGTGCGGTCGATCTTGAGCCGGCTGACGGGGAAGCGCTTGAGGTAGGCAAGGCTGGAATAACCGGTGCCGAAATCGTCGATCGCCAGGTCGATGCCCAGTTCGTGCAGCGCATGCAGCGTCGCCAGCGCCTGGTCGACATCGAACATCAGCACCGATTCGGTGATCTCCAGTTCCAGTGCCGAGGGCGGCAGACCGGCTTCGGCCAGGCAGGACTCGACGCGCCGCACCAGCGCGACATCACGGAATTGCGCCGCCGACAGATTCAGCGCCATGCGCGGCGGCGCCAGGCCGGCCTGGCGCCACGCGGCGATCTGGCGGCAGGCCGCCGTCAGCGTCCATTCGCCAAGCAGGCCGATCAAACCGCTTTCCTCGGCAATGGCTATGAACTTGTCGGGTAACAGCAGGCCCAGCGTCGGGTGCTGCCACCGCACCAGCACCTCGGCCAGGCGCTGTTCGCCGCTGGTGCAATCGACGATCGGCTGAAAGTGCAGCACCAGTTCCCCGCGTTCGATGCCACGCCAAAGGCTGGACTCGATCTGGAAGTACTGCTCGGCAGCGACCTGCATTTCCGGCGAAAAGGTGCGCACCACGTTGCGCCCCGCGGCCTTGGCGCGGTACATCGCGGTATCGGCGTTGCGCATCAGGGCTTCGGGGCTGTCGCCGTCCTGCGGGAAGAGGGCGATCCCGATCGACGCCGTGACGCGCATCTCGTGATCCCCGAAGCGTACCGGGTCGCGGAAGGCGCGCAGCAGCCGCTCGGCGAGCGGGGCGATTTCGTGGCTGCCCGGAAGTGCGGGCGCCAGCACCACGAATTCGTCGCCGCCGATGCGCGCCACCGTGTCCTCCTTGCGCACGACTTCGGCCAGGCGCCGCGCCACCTTGCGCAGCAGCGTGTCGCCGACGTGGTGGCCGAGCGAATCGTTGATGTGCTTGAAGCGGTCGAGATCGAGGAACATCACGGCAACCGCGCCACGCTCCGCATTGGCGATGCCGATTGCATCTTCCAGCCGCTGCAGCAGCAGCAGCCGGTTGGGCAGCCCGGTCAGCGAGTCGTGCTGGGCCAGGTGGCGCAGGCGCCGCTCGGCGCGGCGCCGCTCGCCGACCTCGGCCTCCAGCTTGACGTTGGCGCCCGCCAGCTCTGCGGTGCGCTCGGCGACGCGCACTTCGAGCGCGTCGCGCGCGCGCAGGAGCTCTTCCTCGGCGCGCTTGCGCTGCGAGATGTCGGCGGCGATGAGCAGATAGCCGTCAATCCGTTCCGCATGACGACGCAGGCCGGAGACCGAGATCAACGCGGGGAAAGCCGTGCCGTCGCCGCGCACGAGGGTGATCTCGAAGTCATCCACCTCGCCCAGGCGCGCGCGGGCGAAGATCGCGTCCTCGGCCGCCAGCGTCAGCCCGAGCTCCCGCTGCAGCGCCTGGCGTCGCGCCTCGAGCTGCGCGGTGTCGATCTGCGCCGCCAGGGCGGGCCGGCCGACGAGCGCTTTCATCTCCGTGGCAAGCATCCGCACCGTCGCCGGATTGGCAGAGACGACACGGCCGCCGGCATCGGTGGAAATGATCATGTAGTTGGCGCTGTCGAGGATCGCCCGCTGCAGCATTTCGCTTTCGCGCAAGGCATCCTCGGCCTGCTTGCGCACGGTGATGTCCTCCATGTTCCAGATCGACCCGCCCTGGGGATCGGCCGGATCGATCGCCTTGCCGGTAATGCGCACCCAGAACGGTTCGCCGTTGCGGCGACGGTGGATCAACTCGGCGCTGTAGGTCTCGCCGCGCGCCATCGCCGCGTAGGCTGCCGCGCCGGTTCTTTCCCAGGCGTCGGCCGACAGGTAGCGGTCGCGCGTCGGATGCTGCATTTCTCCGGGCCCATAGCCGTAGATTTCCTCATAGCGCCGGTTGCAGCGCTGTACCACCCGGTCCTTGACGAAGGCGATGCCAACCACGCTGTGGTCGAGGATCAACTGCTGCTCGGCATAGGCGCTCCGCAGGGCCATTTCGGCGGACTTGAATTCACTGCGGTCTTCGAGAATCCACACCGTTCCCTGGGTCGTATCCGCGGGATTGCGCACATAGCCGATCAGGTTGACCCAGATATCGCTACCGTCCTGGCGCCGCATGTAAAGTTCGGTCTTGAACGGCCGGCCCGCCGACAGCAGGGGCGCCGCCAGGCGCCCGAGCGCCTCATACGCCGCGTCGCCGGGATACAGAACGCTGGCCGGCCGGCCCAGCGCTTCATCGCCGGCAAAGCCGAACATCTCGGCAAACTTCGGGTTGTACTGGAGAATGCGCCGGTCGCGGGTGATCAGGATGCCGACCGAGGCGTTGCGCATGATCGCACCGAGCTCGCGCAGCGCGTCTTGCAGTTTTTCCTTGGCCCGGTATTCCTCGTCGATGTCCTCGAGAATCCACACCGTGCCGCGGTCGGTGTGCTGTGGATCGAACGCGCGGGCGAAGAAGCGGCACCACACCAGGCTGCCGTCCTTGCGCCGTAATTGCCGTTCGCCTTCGTACGAGCGACCGGCGGCCAGCGGCGGCCCGGCCTCACGGCCGACTTCCGCGTAGGCCTCGGCGTCAGGATAGATGCAAATGCCGGGCTGTCCGATCAGTTCGCCCGGAGCAAAGCCGAGGATCTCCTCGGCGCGCCGGTTGCAGCGCTGGAAAGTTCGGTCGCGGGTATGCACGATGCCGATCGAGGCGTTGGTGAAGATCGCATCCAGCTCCAGCAGCACCGCGCGCTGGCTGTCCTCCAGCGCATGGCGCGCCAATTGCAGCCTGGCGTCGTCGGCCAGAGGCGTCACCGAGAATAGCCGCTCGTCGGTCTCCGGCGTCGGGATCAGGCGCAACACCACCGGCAGCGCGGCGCCGTTGCCGCAGCGCAGCGCCACGCTGGCCGGCGGCAACTCGCCGTCGCCGGCCAGCGCGCGCCGCAGCCAGTCGCCGTCGTCCGCCTGCGCCAGCAGCGTGATCACCGGGCTGTTGCGAAGTGCCGCCGGGGCAGTGCCGAGCAGGGTGGCGAAGGCATCGTTGGCAAAGACCAGCGTTCCGGCGCCGTCGGCGACGAACAGCGGTCGCCCGATCCAGGAAAGTGCGGCAGCAAAGCGGTGGTCGGAAAATGGTTTTGTCATTGGAGGCAAACTGCGAGGTGCAAGGCGCACCGCAACGAGCGAGACGTACTTACTCTACTCCAGATCAGCCGTAGCGACCCGGTCAAGGCAGGCGCCCACCTTTGCGCTGCCAGCCTTGAATTCGGTCATGACTGGCGGAACGGGGCATGGCCGCCTAGAATCGCAAGTCTGCCGGGGCTGCCATGCGGCGCCCGCCACCCCCCCCCGATGGAGTCTTGCCCGATGATCAACCGCCTGCTGCCATTTGCCCTGCTGGCCGCCTTCCCTGTTTTCGCGGCCGCCGCCACGGTCGCCTGTCCCGATCTCGCCGGCGCCGCGCAGGTGGCCTCCTGCCCGGCCGAGGAAGAACTGCGCTACACCTTCTCCGGCTATTGCAGCGACGACGGCAAGGCGTACAGGGGCGAGACCGATGTCTGCAAGGACTACCAGCTCTACCGCAAGTTGAAGAACGTCGCGCTGTGGGAATCGGCCGACGGCAACTTCAGCGCCTATGTCTCCTGCGACCGGCCGCCGGCCCAGGTCAAGGCCGCCAAAGCAGTCTCGGTCCGCGTCGCCAAACTGGGCAAGATCACCCTGCTGGTCTGTGGCTATGGCGACGGACTCAACTTCACCTGGCGCTCGCGCGCGGAATGCAAGGTCGCGGCCGGCGCGGACTGCGCTGTCAACCCGGCTGCCTGCAAGGCAAGCTGCGAGTGAATGCCGCGCGCAAGGGACCGGGCGCCGTGAAGCCGCGCGCCAAAGCGCTGGCGCCGCAACAGCCGGTGCAGTCGCCCCAGCCGGCGCTTACCGCGTGCCGCCGCTGTGGCACGCCCGGCCCGGTCGGCGACGACGGCTTTTGCGAAAAGTGCGAGCAGGCTCTGGAGCAGGCCTGCCTCTGAGGCTGGCTCAGCCGGCGGGTTTGTCCGGCGGCGGTGAAACGAAGCCGAGCGGGTTCTTCGCCAGGCGCTTGAGCAGCACCATTCCAAGCCGCAGGATCTGCGCCGAGCCGACGCGACGCGATTGCAGGGCGACATAGAGCGCGAGCGAGAAACTCACCACCAGGTTGACCAGCGCGATGCCGAGGATACCGGCGATGGCCCAGGGCAGGATGTCGGCCACCGCGCGCGGTCCCAGCGCGGCCAGGGCGGTGCCGAGGTTGGCGCTGGAAAAGGCGACGTGGCGGATGTCGATCGGCAGGCCGGTCAGGCCGCCGACGACGCCGACCAGGCCGAGGTACATGCCGAAGAACAGATTGCCGAGGATCGCCCCGTAGTGGGCGTCGAGGTAATTCCCCAGGCGCGTCGACCGTTCCGCGCCCAGCCACGCCAGTCGTGGCGCCGCGGCGATGCGCGAGCCGAGCTGGTGGTAGCGTGCCTTGTTGTCGAAATAGCCCGACACCAGGCCGGAAAGGAACAGGCCGACGCCGGCCACGGCGGCGAAGAACAGCGCGCCGCTGGCCAGCGGGTGCACCTCGTGCAGCATCTTCTGCAGCTTTTCCTCGGGCGCCGGGATCTCGCCGAGCAGCGGCAGCCACAGCGCGGCGATCAGGGCCGCGACCGGCAGCGCCAGGCCGACGTTGCCGAGCACGGCGACGCACTGGGTGCGCACCACGTTCTGGGCGAAGTCGGCGAGCCGCTCCAGCTCCTTCGGCCGCGCTTCCTCCAGCGTCGCCGCAATCGAGGCGGCGGTCATCGCCGGCTGCTTGGTCGCCACCGTGAAGCCGAGCAGGTGGATCAGGGCGAAGCCGAGGCCGTAGTTGAGGCCGAAGGCGATGCCCTCGGTCAGCGGCGGCAGGTGCAGCAGCGCGAGCTTGATCTTGAACAGCGCCATGAGGGCGATCACGATGCCGCCGCCGGCCGCGCTCTTCGCCATCGCGCGCCATTCGGCGCGGTCCTCGGCGACGTAGTGCTCGCCGTGGCGGCTGGCGTGGTCGGTGACGTTGCGCGCGAGGAGGCTGACGTTCCCGGTGATGAATTCGCCCATCTCGTCACTGGTCTGCTCGGACGCCAGCAGCGTCTTCAGCACCACCACGGCATGGCGCCGGCGGTCGTCGACCACGGCGAAGTCGAGCAGCAGGCGCAGGCGGTCGATCAGCTGCCGCAGGCGCGCCAGCAGGTAGGTGAGGCGGATGCTGATGCCGTTTTCGCGGGCCTTGCGGCGGACGCCGTCGAGGGTCGCGTCGCACTGGTCGAGCAATACGTCGATGTGGCGGATCTCGTCCGCATCGGGTATCCCGCCGCCGCTACGGGCGCGCTCCAGCAGCGGCAACAGCGCGGCGTTCTGCGCCAGGAAGGGCGATTCGTGATGTTCCAGGTTCGGCTCGGCGTGCAGCAGTTCGCGGTCGAGGCCGACCCCGGCGATGCGGTAGGAGAGCATGCGCGCGGCTTCCAGCAGGCTGGCGTACGCCGTGCCGCTGCCGCCGACTTTTGTGACGCCGAGCGCGGCGGCCAGCTCCAGCCAGGCGTCGTCCGCGACGGCGGTCACCCACAGGTGATCCTCGCGTTCGGCGAACAGCAGATGGAGGATGCTGCGCAGGTGGCTTTCGTCGCGCAGCGGCGGCAGCAGGCGCTCGCGCAGTCGCTGCGTCAGCTCCAGCCAGAAGCCCTGCGCCGAGGTCACGCCGGTTTCGGCATAGAAGGCCCCCTGGCGCGGCAGGGCGAGCAGGCCGCGCAGGGCGTCGCCCAGCGCGGCGGCCTCGTCGGGCCGGGCGCCAAGGCGCGCGGCTTCGGCGCGCACCCTTTGCTCCGCATCCTGCGCAGCGGGAGGACGCAGCCGGTCCACCAGCGCCTTGAGGATGGCGATGGCGGTGCTGTGCGTCGATGCGCCGTCGGTCATGCGCGATTCGCCGGCGGCGTTGTCGCCGCCGCGCCGCGGCCTGCCGCCGGGGCCATGCTTACTTGCCCGCCGCCGCCGTCGGCTCGGCGCCGCCGGTCTTGCAGTTGGCATAGGTCGCCGGTCCGCCGTCGGCGACCGTCGCTTCGTTGCCGTTGAGCGCCAGCACGGTGTTGCCCGCGCTGTAGCGCTGGCTGGAACCGATCCGCTCGAGCCGCAGTTCGCGCTCCTGCAGGATCAGCCAGACCGCCTGGCCGCCCTCCAGCGTGCGGACATAAAGGCGCTTGCCGCCGGCACACTGGTACTCCGTGGCATTGGCCGGCGTACGCGAACGCTCCTGCACCGGGTCGCCGCCGAAGGGATTGTATTTCCTGAGGTTCATGTCGCCACAGGCGGAAAGCAGCAGCGCGGCGGCGGCGCCGGCAATGCCCGTCAGTGTTTTTTTCATTTTGTGCTCCATTGATTAATCGGGTTCGATCTTACAAGGCGTGCACGCGGTCGGCGCGGGTGAAGCCGAGCAGCGGGCCCGGCACGCCGCGTCCCAGAGCGATCACCTTGAACAGCTCGCCCATCTCGTTGGGCGAGATGAGCACGTTCACCGCGCCGCGTGCGCGCAAATCCTCCGCGCTTGCCGTATCGCCCGCGCCGACTTTCTCTTCCTGCAGCAAATCACCGATGCCGCAGTTGAGCAGGAAGCTGGCCTGGCTGGTGAAGCCCAGCACCTCCAGCCCGGCATCGAAGCCGGCCTCGGCGACGGCGGTGAAATCGACATGTGAGGTGATGTCGGACAGGCCGGGAAACCAGAACGGGTCTTCATGCACGCGGTGCCGGTAATGGCAGCGCAGGGTGCCGCCGTCGCGCAGCGGGTGGTAAAGCTCGTGGCGTGGCAGGCCGTAGTCGATCAGCAGCAGCGCGCCCTGTTCCAGGCGTCGCGCCAGTTCGGATACCCAGGACCGCGCCGCGAGGCTGATCTCGCCGCGGTAGGGCGCGCGTATTCCGAGTGCCTCTGCGGCGGCCAGCAGTGCGCCGGCGGCGGAGCGTTCGACGCTCGTCAGCTCACTGTCCGCGAGGCCGACGCCGCGTTCGAGGACGGCCGGCTCCGCAGCGTCATCGCTCCAGCGCAGCGCGTGGGTCGGCATCGCGTCGAGCAATTCGTTGCCGATCAGGCAGCCGGAAAAGCGTTCCGGCAACTCGTCCAGCCACTCGACGCGGTCGGCGAACTGCGGCGCCCGTGCGGCCAGCGTCGCCTGCTGGCGCGCGCGCAGTTCGCCGGAAAGTTCGAGGATGCGGTAGCGCTCGGGCAGGCAATCCAGCGCCGCCAGTGCCGGCAAGAGGTCCGCCGCCAGCCGCCCGCTGCCGGCGCCGGCCTCGATCACCTGCGGCGCGGAGGCGGCCAGCACTTGCGCCACCTGCCGCGCCAAAGCCCGGCCGAACAGCGGCGTCAGTTCCGGCGCGGTGAGGAAGTCGCCCCCGGCCTGATGGTCGCCGAACTTGTGCGAACCGCCGGCGTAATAGCCCAGGCCAGGCGCATACAGTGCGAGCTCCATGTAGCGGGCGAAGGATATCCAGCCGCCGCAGGCGTCGATCTCGGCCGCGATCAGGCGCGAGAGCGCGGCGCTGGCGGCGCGTGCATCGGCCGAGGGTTCGGGTAGTTCCGTTTGCCGCAGCTTCATCGGGTCGGGATGCCGGCGACGAGTTCCGCCATCTGCAACGAGCTGTCCGTTCCCTCTTCGTGCAGCCCGGCCACCACGCCGGCGCGATTGATTTCGGGCTGGTTCTGGCTGGTCTTCCACTTGCCGGTGAGGTCGCTGATGACAATCTCGATGCCGACGATCGCGGCCAGCATCCTGTCGATGTAGTCGGGCGGTGCGTCGGCGATTTGCCAGGGTTCGGCAAAGCCGGCCTCGTGCTCCGCGACCAGCGATTCCAGTTGCCGGCGCAGCCACGCGGGATCGTCGATCACCCGCAGCCGACCGCGGGCATGAACCACCACGTAGTTCCAGGTCGGCACCGCCTTGCCGTCGGCGCGCTTGGTTTCGTACCACGAGGGCGTGACGTAGGCCTGCGCGCCATGGAAGATCGCCAGCACTTCGCTGTCCGCCGCATCGCGCCACAGCGGATTGGCGCGGGCGACGTGGCCCTGCAGCGCGCCGAACGGACCGATCGCGGCAGCGAGGTGCAGCGGCAGATGATCCGCGGTCAGTCCCTTGTCGCCCTGAGTCACCAGCGTGGCAAAGGGGTGCTCGCGCATCGCCGCGTGCAGCACTTCGATGCGGGTTTCCGCGAAATGGGATGGCAGGTACATGGCGCCGGATCAGATCGGTGCGCCGCGGTTCTCGCCTCGCTCGTAGACGATGTTGGCGCGACCGACCAGCAGCGTGTCGAGCGCGCCGATCTGCGCCACGTCCTTGTTGGTGTAGGGCAGCTTGTGCAGGATGTAGCGCAGCGCGTTGAGCCGCGCGCGCTTCTTGCAGTCGGACTTGATCACGGTCCACGGCGCATCCGCCGTGTCGGTGTGGAAGAACATCGCCTCCTTGGCCTTGGTGTAGTCGTCCCACTTGTCGAGCGAGGCGAGGTCGATCGGCGACAGCTTCCACTGCTTCAGCGGATGGGTTTCGCGTTCCTTGAAACGGCGGCGCTGTTCGGGGCGCGACACCGAGAACCAGAACTTGATCAGGTGCACGCCGCTCCTGACCAGGGTGCGCTCGAACTCCGGCGTCTGGCGCATGAATTCCTCATACTCGGCGTCGGTGCAGAAACCCATGACACGCTCGACGCCGGCGCGGTTGTACCAGGAACGGTCGAACAGTGCGATCTCGCCGGCGGTCGGCAGGTGCTGCACGTAGCGCTGGAAGTACCACTGGCCGCGCTCGGTTTCCGAGGGTTTTTCCAGGGCGACGACGTGGGCGCCGCGCGGGTTCAGGTGCTCCATGAAACGCTTGATGGTGCCCCCCTTGCCGGCCGCGTCGCGGCCCTCGAACAGGATTACCACCTTCTGCCCGGTCTCCTTGACCCAGGCCTGCAGCTTGAGCAGCTCGACCTGCAAATGGTATTTCTGCTTCTCGTAATTCTTGCGCGTCATCAGGTGGCGGTAGGGATAGCCGCCTTCGCGCCAGTCCGGCGCCAGTTCGTCATCCGGTCGCTGGTCGGCGGGCACTTCGCGTTGCAGCAGGGCATCCTTGAGCGCTTCGACGTCGTCGGGCGAGGCGCCCTCGACCACGGCCTTGAGCGCCTGCGCCAGCTTGGCGCCTTCGCCGGGCTTGGCATGGGCGACGATGTCGTGGATGGCCTCGATCTTCGAATCGCGCGCCGCCGCCGAGCGGTCCTTGACGACGAAGCTCTTGATGCCGCCGGGGGTACGCGACGGCGCCACGTCGCCGGATGCCGGGCGTCGCGGCGATTTTCGCGGCGCAGCCGCTTTGGTGGCGGGCTTGGGTGCGGTCTTTGCGGCCATTCAGGTCTCCCGGGTGTTGTCCAGCAATTCGTGTATCTCCAGCCAGCGTGATTCTGCCGTCTCGATATTCTGCGTCAACAGGCTTTGCCGCAGCGTAAGGTCATCCAGCAGGCGGCTGTCCGCATCGGTGTAAAGCGTCGGGTCGGCGAGCCGGGTTTCCAGCAGTTTGAGCTCGCCCTGCCAGGCAGCCAGTTGCTGTTCGAGCTTTTCGCTTTCCTTCTGCAGCGGTCGCCGTTGCCCCCCCGCGGAGCGGGCATCCGGGCACGCAGAGCGAGCCAGCGCCGACTCCTGCGATTTCGCCGCCGCCTTGCGCGCCGCTTCGGCTTCGCCTTCCCGGCGCTGTTGCGATTTTTCTCGCTCGGCAGATTTCTCGGCGGCGCGCGACTGGTTGAGCCATTCGGCATAATCGTCGAGGTCGCCGTCGAAGGGCGTGACGCGGCCGTCGGCCACCAGCCAGAGTTCGTCGCAGGTGGCGCGCAAGAGATGCCGGTCGTGCGACACCAGCACCATGCCGGCCTCGGTTTCCTGCAGGGCGATGGTCAAGGCCTCCCTCATTTCCAGGTCGAGGTGGTTGGTCGGCTCGTCCAGCAGCAGCAGGTTGGGCGCGGTGCGGATCATCAGCGCCAGCGCCAGCCGCGTTTTTTCGCCGCCGGAAAAACGGCCGCAGGGCGCGTCGGCCATGTTGCCGCGGAAATCGAAGCCACCCAGGTAGTTGCGCAAGTCCTGCTCGCGCGTGCGCGGCTCCAGCTTGATCATGTGCCACAAAGGCGATTCGGCCGGGCGCAGTTGTTCCAGCTGATGCTGGGCGAAATAACCGAGCTTGAGGTTGCGTCCTTCCTCGCGCACGCCGGCCAAAGGCTGCAGTTCGCCGGCCAGCAGCTTCATCAGCGTCGACTTGCCGGCGCCGTTGCGCCCGAGCAGGCCGATGCGGCTGTCGGGCCGCAGCGTGAAGCGGAGTTTCTCGAAAATTACCTGCCCGCGAAGCGGCGTTCCAGGTATGCAAAGCCCCGTATCGCCATAACCGACTTTTGCATCGTCCACCAGCAGCAGCGGGTCGGAGAAGCCGCTCGGTTCGGGGAAGCTGAAGCTGAAGGGCGTGTCGATGTGGGCGGCCTGGATGTCGCCCATCTTCGCCAGCATCTTGATGCGGCTCTGCGCCTGGCGCGCCTTCGAGGCCTTGGCGCGGAAGCGGTCGATATAGCTTTGCAGGTGCGCCGCCTCGCGCTTCTGCTTGGCCGCCAGCGCCAGGTCGTTGGCCAGGCGTTCGGCGCGCGCGCGTTCGCAGGCCGAGTAGTTGCCGGTGAACAGCTGCATCCTGCCGGCCTCGATGGCGAGGATGTGCGTGGTGACGACATCGAGGAAATCGCGGTCGTGCGAAATCAGGATCAGCGTGCCGGCGTAGCTCTTGAGCCAGGCTTCGAGCCAGATGATCGCGTCGAGGTCGAGGTGGTTGGTCGGCTCGTCGAGCAGCAGCAGGTCGGAGCGGCACATCAGGGCGCGCGCCAGATTCAGGCGCACGCGCCAGCCGCCGGAGAACTCCGCCACCGGACGCTGGGAATCCTCGTCGGTGAACCCCAGGCCGTGCATCAGCGCCGCCGCGCGCGCCGGCGCCGCGTAGCCGCCGATCTCGCCCAGGCGCGAATGCAGCAGGCCGATCTGCTCGCCGGCGTGCTCATCGTCATGGTGCGCCTCGGCGGCGGCCAGGTCGCGCTCGATCTGGCGCAGTTCGGTGTCGCCGTCGAGCACGAAATCCAGCGCCGCATCGGGCAGCGCCGGCGTGTCCTGGGCGACGTGGGCCAGCACCCAGCCGGGCGGCCGTTCCAGGTCGCCGCGGTCGGCATGCAGCTCGCCGCGCAGGAGGCCGAGGAAGGACGATTTGCCGCAGCCGTTGGCACCGGTGAGGCCGACTTTCCAGCCCGGATGCATTTGCAGCGTGGCGCCGGTAACGAGCGCCTCGCCGTTGCGGGAAAAACCCAGGTCGCGCAGAAGAATCATAGGAGCCGGATCGGTGATGCGTTATGGTGGTGGTAGCCGCGGCGGCCTGCGTAACAGGTGGCGATGCGCGCCATGTCGGCGGTTTCGTCACCACTGAGTTCGATGCTGTCCAGCAGGCCGACCTCGCGCTTGGCGTAGTCGACCACGGACATGATGACCGGCACCCCGGCGGCGACCGCGATGCGGTAGAAGCCGGATTTCCATCCGGCCTGCAGGCTGCGCGTGCCTTCGGTGGCCATGATCAGGTGAAAGCATTCCCGGCGGCGGAATTCATTGGCGACGCGCTCGACGAAGCCGGTGCGCTCGCGCCGATTCACCGCAACGCCGCCCAGCATCCGCATGATCGGCCCGAGCAGGCCGCGAAACATGCTGTCCTTGCCCACCCATTGCGCGCGGTAGGGCAGCGCTGCCAGCGCCAGCAGCGTCACCGGAAAATCCCAGTTCGAGGTGTGCGGATAGGCGATCACCACGGCCTTGGAGGGGAGCAAGGGCATGTCGAGCAGCTTCCAGCCGAAGAGCTTGAGGATCAGGCGGGCGGAGCCGCGCAGCAGGTTCATTTCGGGTGCGCCGCCAGCCGGAAGCGCTTGCGCCCCGGCAGGCGATAGGTCTCGAAATCCTTGCGATCGAGGGTCCATACCGTATGGATGCCGGTGGCCATGGCGGCGACCACCAGCGAGGCATCGGCCAGGTCCATCGGCCGGTCGGCATACTTCTCGATCCAGTCGATGGCGCGCACCAGTTCCTCGCGCCCGAGCGGCAGCAGTTCAAGGCCGCCTTTGTCGATCCAGCGATACAGCGGCAAGGTGGCGGATACCGAAGGAGCCAGATGCGAGAACTCGGTGAGCACCGCCCAGGTCGTCACCAGGCGGCCGCGATAGTTTTCGAGAAAGGATTTGCAGTCGAGGTGGGCGTGGTCGCGCTTGTCCGCCAGCGCCACCAGCGGACCGGTGTCCACCAGGATTGAACTCACCGCGAGTGCTTCTTGCGAATTGCGGCAGTGACGCGTTCCTTGGTGCTGCCGACAGGGGGCTTGCCAGCGTTTTTGCCGGCGCTGTTGCCACCCACGCAGCCGATGAACCCAGCTTCCTGCGCCAGTTCGTAAGGTGTCCGCTCAGTTTGCGTGCTCATGAAGCGCTGCTCCAGCAATTCGACGATCACTTCCGACTTGGTGCGCTTCGCTTCGACGCAATAGGTTGCCAGCGCCTGCTCGACGCGCAGGGGAAGGCGAACGGTGGTGGTCATGGCGGCAACTCCAGGAAAGAATGTATTAACTGTAATACAAACGACGCCGTGCCGCAAGCAAGCCGCTCATCCGAGACCCTGGCTGGCCAGGTACTCCTCGTAGCTGCCGCGGTAATCGACGATGCTGCGGT
>CAZGQB010000010.1:0-18357 GCA_964527055.1 uncultured Sulfuritalea sp. | reverse complement strand
CGCGCCACGGCCGACTACATGGGCATGCTGGCGACGGTGATGAACGCCATGGCACTGTCCGACGCCATGCGCCAGGCCGGCATCAACGCCCGCGTGCAGTCGGCGCTGAACATCGAGCAGGTAGTCGAGCCCTACATCCGCGGCAAGGCCATCCGCTATCTGGAAGAAGGCAAGGTGGTGATTTTCGGGGCCGGTACCGGCAATCCTTTTTTTACGACGGATACCGCGGCGGCGCTGCGCGGCTCCGAGATCGGCGCCGAAATCGTGCTGAAAGCGACCAAGGTCGACGGCATCTATACGGCCGACCCGAAAAAGGATCCGGCGGCGACGCGCTTCGCCCGCATCAGCTTCGACGAGGCAATCAGCCGCAATCTGGCGGTGATGGATGCCACGGCTTTTGCCCTTTGCCGCGACCAGAAGCTGCCGATCAACGTGTTTTCGATCTTCAAGGCCGGCGCATTGAAGCGCGTGGTGATGGGCGAGGACGAGGGCACACTGGTTCACGTTTAGGAGCAGGCATGATTCCCGAACTGAAAAAGGCTTCCGAACAGAAAATGCAAAAAAGCCTGGAGGCCTTGAAGGCCGACCTCGGCAAGGTGCGCACCGGTCGGGCGCATACCGGCATCCTCGACCATGTGCAGGTCGATTACTACGGGTCGCCGGTGCCCATTCCACAGGTGGCCAATGTGACCCTGATCGATGCCCGTACCATTGGCGTGCAGCCCTGGGAAAAGCCGATGGTGGCCAAGGTGGAAAAGGCGATTCGTGATTCCGACCTGGGGCTGAATCCTTCATCCCAGGGCGAACTGATCCGTGTGCCGATGCCGGCGCTGACGGAAGAGCGCCGGCGCGACCTGATCAAGGTGATCAAACACGAGGGCGAGAACGCCAAGGTGGCAATTCGCAACCTCCGACGCGACGCGATTTCGCACCTGAAGGACGCACTGAAGAAGAAGGAAATCGCCGAAGACGAGGAGCGCAAGGCGCTCGACGACATGCAGCGCCTGACCGACCGCTACGTGGCGGAAGTCGACCGCGCGCTGGCCGAAAAAGAGAAGGATCTGATGGCGATCTGAGTTTGCGGATCGCCACCCGACCACAGCGGAGGGAATGGCATGGCAGGGAAATTCACCAGCTCGACGCAGGCCATTCCCGCGGTGGTCGATGTGCCGCAGCACATCGCCATCATCATGGACGGTAACGGCCGCTGGGCCAGAAAGCGCATGATGCCGCGCGTCGCGGGCCACAAACGCGGGGTCGAAACGGTGCGGTCCACGGTAAAGGCCTGCATTGCCCGGGGAGTGGACTACCTGACCCTGTTCGCCTTTTCATCTGAAAACTGGCGGCGGCCGGCGGAGGAGGTGTCCTTCCTCATGAACCTGTTCATTGGCGCCCTGCAGGCCGAAATTGGCAAGCTGCATGCCAATGGCGTCCGACTCAAGGTGGTGGGCGACCTGGCGGCCTTCGAGCCGCGATTGGTGGCCCTGATTCGCGAAGGCGAAGCGAAGACCGCCAATAACTCCAAGCTGACGCTGACCATTGCCGCGAATTATGGCGGTCGCTGGGACCTGCTGCAGGCCATCAACCAGTTGGCGCTGGCGCATCCGGAAAAAGCCGGCTGTTTCGGCGAGGGCGATCTGGCGCCGCATCTGACAATGGCCTATGCGCCGGAGCCGGACCTGTTCATTCGTACCGGCGGCGAACAGCGCATCAGCAATTTCCTGCTCTGGCAGTTGGCCTACAGCGAGTTGTATTTCACCAAGACGCTCTGGCCGGATTTCGACGATGCGGCCCTGGATGCAGCGATAGGGTCCTATCGCCGCCGCGAGCGGCGCTTCGGCCGCACCAGTGAACAGCTGGATCAGGTCGCCGCCGTTGCGCCGGCGCCGACTATTGCATCCCCCTTCACGGACGGTAATGCTTAGGACGCGGGTCATCACCGCGCTGCTGCTGGTAGCGGGGTTTGCCTTGATTCTTTTTGCCTTGCCGCCGCTGGCGGCGACGCTGGCATTTGCCCTCGTCGCTGCGCTCGCCGCATGGGAGTGGGGTGGCCTGATGCGGCAGGACCATCCGGCGCGGGTGATGTATGCCTTTGTGCTGCTGCTGTTCTGCTGGCAGCTTGCGGTGGCGGCACCACAGCTTGTTCCGGTCCTGCTGGCGGTTTCTGCGGTATTCTGGATCGCCGTGGTGCCATTGTGGTTCCGCTTCAAATGGACGCTGTCAGGCAACGATTTCGTCGGCTACCTGCTCGGTGCGCTGGTAATCCTGCCGACCTGGGCCGCGATGACGGCCCTGCACGCCGTGAGCGTATGGCTTCTGCTGGCCGCCATGGCGCTAGTCTGGGTTGCCGACATTGCCGCCTATTTCGTCGGGCGGGCCTTCGGCAAACACAAGTTGGCGCCGGCGATCAGTCCCGGCAAGACCTGGGAAGGCGTCGCGGGTGGAGTGGCCGGTGTCATGATCTATGGCACGATCGTGCTCAACTTTTCGCCACTTGCCGGGAAGGTACCGCTGGCGACGCCCCTGGTGGTGATGCTGTTGCTGTTGCTGACGGCGGTCAGCGTCATGGGCGACCTGTTCGAGTCGCTCCTGAAGCGCCAGGCCGGCATCAAGGACAGCAGCAATTTGCTGCCCGGTCACGGCGGCGTACTCGATCGCATCGACGCGCTTACCTCGGCCCTGCCGCTGGCGGCGCTGATCCTGTATTTGGTGCGCGCATGAAACTGACCATACTCGGCGCCACCGGTTCAATCGGCGTGAGCACGCTCGACGTGGTGGCGCGTCACCCCGATCGCTTCGAAGTGGTGGCCCTGACGGGGCATGGGCAAGTGGAACTGCTCGCCGCACAATGCCGGCAGTTTCGTCCGGCTTGTGCGGTGGTGGGAACTGCCACGGCCGCACGGGAACTGGTTGTCCTGCTCCGCGATGCCAGCGTGCGCACCGAGGTGCTGCACGGTCCCGACGCCCTGATCGGGGTTGCCAGCCTGCCAGGGGTCGATGCGGTGATGGCCGCGATCGTCGGTGCCGCCGGCCTGCCGCCGACCCTGGCCGCGGCACGCGCCGGCAAGCGCATCCTGCTGGCCAACAAGGAAGCGCTGGTCATGGCCGGGGCGGTATTCATGGGCGAGGCTCGCCGCGCCGGCGCCCTGCTGCTGCCGATCGACAGCGAGCACAATGCGGTATTCCAGTCCATGCCCGGCGACTATTCCGGCGACATGGCGCGGGGCGGGGTCAGGCGGATACTGCTGACCGCCTCGGGCGGTCCATTTCGCACCACGCCGCTCGATGCTTTGACCCGGATCACGCCCGAGCAGGCGGTGGCGCATCCTAACTGGGTGATGGGGCGCAAGATCTCCGTCGATTCGGCGACCATGATGAACAAGGGTCTCGAAGTCATCGAGGCACACTGGCTGTTCAACGCACCGGCCGAACGAATCGAGGTGGTGATCCATCCGCAGAGCGTGATCCATTCCCTGGTCGATTACGAGGATGGTTCGGTGCTGGCCCAGCTCGGCAACCCCGACATGCGGACGCCGATCGCCCATGCCCTGGCCTGGCCGCAACGCATCGATTCCGGCGTGGCGCCGCTCGATCTGTTCACCGTCGGCCGGCTCGATTTCGAGCGGCCGGATCCGGTGCGCTTTCCCTGTCTGGACCTGGCGTTCCGGGCCCTGCGCGCCGAAGGCAACGCGGCCGCGGTGCTGAATGCGGCCAACGAGGTCGCGGTGTCCGCGTTTCTTGAGCGGCGATTGCCATTCCTGGGTATTGCCGGGCTGATCGCGGCGACCCTGGATGCGGTGCCGCAGGCGACGCTGCCCGATCTGGCGGCAGTACTCGAAGCCGATCGACAGGGACGCGCGATGGCGACGGAAATCCTCTCGCGACAGGGCGGCTCCGCTTCATGAATCCGCAAATGCTGGCCTGGTACGTCGCCGCCTTCCTGGTCGCCCTCGCGGTGCTGGTGGTGGTGCACGAAATGGGCCACTACCTCGCGGCGCGCTACTGCGGCGTCAAGGTGCTGCGCTTTGCCTTCGGTTTCGGCAGGGTACTCTGGATGCGCCGCAATGGCCGCGACGGCACCGAGTGGGCGATCTCGGCATTTCCCCTCGGCGGCTACGTCAAGATGCTGGATGAACGCGAAGGCGAAGTTGCCGCAACCGACTTGCCGCGTGCCTTCAACCGGCAATCGGTGGGCCGGCGCGCCTTCATCGTGGCGGCAGGTCCGGCCGCCAACTTCCTGCTGGCCATCGTGCTCTACTGGTTCCTCTTCATGCATGGCGTCACCGAGCTCAAGCCGCGCCTCGGTTTACCGCCGGCGGGGACGCCGGCGGCGGTGGCGGGCATTGTCGAAGGCGGCACGGTGCAGGCGGTCAACGGCAAGGCGATCGCGACCTGGCAGGAGTTGCGCTGGGAGGTGATGCGTCTGGCCCTTGACAAGGAGGACGTGCGACTGGAGGTGATCAATCCGCAACGCGAGATCGCCACCTACCGTTTCGCAAGCGATCGTTTCGATGTCGAAGAACTGGAAAACGATCCGCTGCGCCTGCTGGGCCTGGTCCTCTACCGCCCGCCGCTACCCGCCGTGGTGGGAACGGTGCAATCGGGTTCTGCCGCCGCCCAGGCCGGGTTCCGTGATGGCGACCGGGTGCTGGCGATCGACGGCACGGGGATTGCCATGTGGGCGGAACTGGCTGCGGCAGCAAGGGCGGCGCCGGATCGGCAGTTGCGCTTCACCATCGAGCGGGACGGCGGCCGGCTCGAACTGCTGGCGACCCCGCGACCGGTGGAGGAAGGTGGGCAAAAATCGGGACGGCTCGGCCTGATGGCAAGGGAAGGGCAGGGTGAGCTCTTCGCGATGACCATCGTCGTGAGCTACGGCCCCCTCGAATCGGTCACTCGCGCACTGCGGCAGACCTGGGACACGTCGATCCTCAGTTTGCGCATGATGGGCCGCATGCTGACCGGCGAACTGTCGTGGAGAAACCTCTCGGGCCCGGTGACGATAGCCGATTATGCCGGCCAGTCGGCCAAGCTCGGACCCAGCTACTACCTGCGCTTCCTGGCCCTGATCAGCATCAGTCTCGGCGTGCTCAATCTGCTGCCGGTACCCGTTCTGGACGGAGGGCATTTGATGTATTATCTCGTCGAGTTTCTGAAGGGCGGCCCGGTATCGGAACGGGCTCTGGAAATAGGCCAGCAGATCGGTTTTGCCTTGCTGGCGCTGCTCATGGCTTTTGCCTTTTACAACGACATCAACCGCCTTGTTTCCGGCTAATCATCGTCCAATTACATGAACAAGAAACTGCTTGCCGGGCTGGTTCTCGCGCTGCTGGCGCGCACCGCATTGGCATTTGACGCATTCCAGATCAAGGATATCCGGGTCGAAGGCATCCAGCGCACCGAAGCAGGAACCGTATTCTCCTACCTGCCGGTGAAGGTGGGCGATACCATGACCGACGAAAAGGCGGCCGCCGCGATCAAGGCATTGTTCGCCACCGGCTTTTTCAAGGACGTGCGCCTCGAGATTGAAGGGCAGGTTCTGGTGGTGGTACTGGAAGAGCGCCCGGCCATCGCCTCGCTGGAATTCGCCGGGCTCAAGGCCTTCAAGCCCGAAGACCTGAAGAAGGGTTTGCGCGACGTCGGTCTTGCCGAGTCGCGCATCTTCGACCGTGCCATGGTCGAACGTGCCGAGCAGGAGCTCAAGCGCCAGTACCTCGCACAGGGCTACTATGCGGTGCAGGTGACGACCACCATCACGCCGCTGGAGCGCAATCGCGTCGGCATCAACTTCGCGGTGGTCGAGGGCGACATCGCCAAGATCAAGCAGATCAACATCGTCGGCGCCGGCGCCTTCAGGGAATCGGACCTGCTCGATCTGATGGTCTTGCGGCCGCCGAACTGGTTGACCTGGTATACGAAAAACGACCAGTACTCGAAGCAGAAACTCTCGGGGGACATCGAGACCCTGCGCTCGTATTATCTCAATCGCGGCTACCTTGAATTCAACGTCGAGTCGACCCAGGTTTCGATTTCGCCGGAAAAGCAGGACATCTACATCACCATCAATATCAGCGAGGGCGAAAAATACGCCATCTCCTCGGTCAAGCTGGCCGGCCAGTTGCTGGTACCGGAGGAGGAATTGACCAAGCTGGTAAAGATCAAGCCGGGCGAGGTGTTTTCGCGCGAGAACATGACCGAGACCACCAAGGCCATCAGCGAGCGACTGGGCAACGACGGTTATGCCTTTGCCAACGTGAATGCCGCGCCCGAGCTCGACAAGGAAAAGCGCCAGGTGGCATTCACCATTTTCATCGACCCCGGACGCCGGGTCTATGTCCGCCGCATCAACGTGACGGGCAATACGAAGACGCGCGACGAGGTGATCCGCCGCGAAATGCGCCAGTCGGAAGCCGGCTGGTACGACGGCGCGAAAATCAACAAGTCGCGCACGCGGGTCGACCGCCTCGGCTATTTCGAGGAGGTGACGGTGGAAACGCCGCCCGTCCCCGGGGCGACCGACCAGGTCGACATGGAGCTCAAGGTCAAGGAGAAGCCCACCGGAAACCTCTCGCTGGGCGCGGGCTTTTCGAGCGCGGAGAATTTCACCCTTTCGAGCTCGATTTCGCAGCAAAACCTTTTCGGCAGCGGCAAGCACCTCAGCCTGCAGATCAGCACCAGCAAGTCGAACCAGGTCTATTCGATCTCGCATACCGACCCCTATTTCACTGTCGATGGGGTCAGCCAGGGCTTCGACCTCTATGTGCGCAACATCGATACCGACTCGCTGGATACCGCCTCCTACAGCTCGGAATCGGTCGGCGGCGGCCTGCGCTGGGGGGTTCCGATCGGCGAGGACGATTACATCAATTTCGGTCTGTCCTACGATCGCACCAAGATCAACGATCTCGGCAACGACGCTTCCGCGCAGTATGTGAGATATTTGGCCGAATACGGCCAGACCACGGATACTTTCCTGACCACGTTCGGCTGGCAGAAGGACGAACGCGACAGCCTGATCTTCCCCACCTCGGGAAGGTTGCGCAAGGCCACAGCCGAGGTTTCGCTGCCCGGCAGCACGGTAAGCTATTACCGCGCCAGCTATCAGCATCTGCAATTCTTTCCGCTGATGGAGCGTGGCAAGCTGACCCTGGCCCTGAACGGGGAAGTCGGCATCGGCAGGACCTACGGCGGTGACGAAGTGCTCCCCTTCTTCAAGAACTACTACGCCGGCGGCATCGGTTCGGTACGCGGCTTCGATTCGGGCTCGCTGGGACCGCGCGACCCCCTGAGCGGTGACCCGGTGGGGGGCGACACGCGATTGGTCGCCAATGCCGAGCTCATGTTTCCCGTCCCCGGCATGGGACTGGACAAGTCCCTGCGCATGAGCGTTTTTGTCGATGCCGGCAATGTCTGGGGTCCGAACAAGATACGGGGCATCGACTACGGCACCGAATTCGATATGGGCGACTTGCGATACAGCGCCGGTCTGGCCGTGTCCTGGAATTCGCCGTTCGGACCATTGAAGTTCTCCTACGGCAATCCCTTCGACACGAAGAAAAACGACGATATCCAGCGTCTGCAGTTCCAGATGGGCTCGTCGTTCTGAGTCCTTACCAAGAGTGAGACAGTCATGCTGAAGAAAACGGTTCTTGCCGGTATTGCCCTGCTTTCGTTCTCCGCCGTCGCCCTGGCGGACAGCAAGATCGGCGCAATCAATATCCAGAAAATTCTGGCCGAAGCGCCCCAGGCGGCACGCGCCAAGAAAAAGATCGAGAAGGATTTCGAGGTTCGCGACCAGGAGCTGCAGCGCATCGCCAAGCAGCTCAAGTCGATGCAGGAAAATCTGGACAAGAATGCGGTGACCATGGCCGAGACCGAGCGCCGCGCCAAGGAGCGCGAGTTCGGCGATCTCAGCCGGGAGTTCGAGCGCAAGCGGCGGGAGTTCCGCGAGGACCTGAGCCAGAGGCAGAACGAGGAAATGGCGGCAATCTTCGAGCGGGTGAACAAGATCGTCAAGCAACTCGCGGAAGCCGAGAAGTACGACATCATTTTCCAGGAGGCGGCCTACGTGAGCCCGCGCATCGACATTACCGACAAGGTGCTCAAGGCGCTGGGTGACGGCGGCAAATAAGACTTCCGTCGTGGTGGTCCGGCTCGACGAGATCGTCGCCCGCTTCGGCGGGGAAATAGTCGGTGCCGGCGATACGGCGGTTTCGCGCATCGCGACGCTGGAAAATGCCGGCCCCGGCGAACTGGCCTTCCTCGCCAATCCGAAGTATCGACATCACCTGGCGACAACCCGCGCCGCCGCCGTGATCATGGCGCCACCGGCGGTCGAGGGGGTGGCGGCGATCCTGACGGCCCAACCCTATCTTTATTACGCGCGCGTGGCGCAATGGCTGAATCCACCGCGGGCGCCGGAACCCGGCATCCATACCAGCGCAGTGGTGGAAGGCGAGGTCGCCGCCGGCGCCAGCATCGGGCCGAATGTCTGGATCGGACCGGGCGCCGCGATCGGCGAGGGCGTCGTGATCGGCGCCAACTGCAGCATCGGGGCCGGGGTGGAGATCGGTATCGACAGCCGTCTGGCGGCCAACGTGGCAATTTATCCCGGAAGTCGCCTGGGGGCCCGTTGCCTGGTGCATTCGGGGGCCGTGATCGGTGCCGACGGCTTCGGCTTCGCCCGCGAGGCCGAAGGCCGCTGGGTCAAGATTCCGCAGGTCGGGCGCGTGCTGATCGGTGACGATGTCGAGATCGGCGCCGGCACCACGATCGATCGTGGTGCGCTGGGCGACACCGTGATTGCCGATGGCGTCAAGCTCGACAACCAGATTCAGGTCGGCCACAACGTGCAGATCGGAGTCCATACCGCCATTGCTGGCTGCGTCGGCATCGCCGGCAGCACGGTGATCGGCGCCCGCTGCACCGTGGGCGGGGCGGCGGCTATTCTCGGCCACCTGCAGATCGCCGATGACGTCAATGTGGCGGCCGACACGCTGGTAATGAAATCGATCCCGGCTGCGGGTACCTACAGCGGAGCGATACCCCTGCTCGAGCATGGCGACTGGCTGAGAAATTTTTCGCGGCTGCGTCACCTTGACGCGATGGCGGATAAAATCCGCGCCCTGGAACAGCGGCTCGCCGCATTGGAGAAGAGATCATGAGCGACACAGCGGCAAGCGCAGCCATCGATTCCAGCATGGACATCCACCGGATTCTCGAATACCTGCCGCACCGCTATCCGATCCTGCTGGTAGACCGGGTGCTGGAAGTGGTCCCCGGCGAGCGGATCACGGCGCTCAAGAACGTCAGCATGAACGAGCCTTTCTTTCCCGGCCACTACCCGCATCATCCGGTGATGCCGGGCGTGCTGGTGGTCGAGGCGATGGCGCAGACGGCTGCGATACTCTCCTTCAAGACCATGGGCGTCAAGCCCGACGGCGTGTCGGTCTACTACTTCGTCGGCATCGACAACGCGCGCTTCAAGAGGCCGGTCGGACCCGGCGACCAGCTGATGCTCGATGTCAGACTGACGACCACGAAGCGCGGCATATGGAAATTCTCGGCGGCGGCGAAAGTCGATGGCCAGGTGGCTGCCGAGGCCGACCTGATGTGTGCGATGCGCTCCACCTCGGCATGAGCATCCACCCGACTGCCATCGTCCATCCCGCCGCGCGGCTGGGTCGCGGCGTCGTCATCGGTGCGTATTCGCTGGTCGGCGAGCATGTCGAGATCGGCGACCATACCGTGATCGGGCCGCATGCCGTCATCACGGGCCATACCCGGATCGGCTGCGACAACCGCATCTTCCAGTTCTGCTCCATCGGCGAACAGCCGCAGGACAAGAAGTACGCCGGCGAGCCGACACGACTCGAAATCGGCGATCGCAACACCATCCGCGAGTTCTGCACCTTCAACTGCGGCACGGCGCAGGATGCCGGGGTGACGCGCCTGGGCGATGACAACTGGATCATGGCCTACGTCCATCTGGCCCACGACTGCCAGGTCGGCAACAAGACCATCTTCGCCAACAACACCCAGCTTGCCGGCCACGTCCATGTCGGCGACTGGGCCATCCTCGGCGGTTTCACCGGCGTGCACCAGTTCGTCCGCATCGGAGCCCATAGTTTCACGGCGGTGGGATGCGTCCTCCTGCAGGACCTGCCGCCGTTCGTCATGGCCGCCGGCAACCCCGCGGTGCCGCGCAGCATCAACGCGGAAGGCCTCAAGCGGCGCGGCTATTCGACCGCTGCCGTGGCAGCGGTGAAACGTGCTTTCAAGACCCTGTACAGGCGCGGCTTGAAGCTCGACGAGGCACGAGCCGAGATCGAATCAGAGCGTGCCGCAACACCCGAACTCGCCTTGCTCAGCGATTTTCTCGCCGCGCCCGGGCGCGGCATCATCCGCTGATGACGCGAATTGCCATGGTCGCGGGAGAAGCCTCCAGCGACCAGCTTGCTGCACACCTGATCAGCGCGCTGCGCAAGCATCTGCCCGATGCGAAGTTCTGCGGCATCGGCGGCCCGAAGATGCAGCGCGAGGGCTTCGAGTCGCTCTGGCCGGCGGAGATGCTTGCCGTACACGGGTATGCGGAAGCCCTGCGGAATTACCGGGCCATTGCCAGGATGCGGCGGCAGTTGCTGCGCCGCCTGCTATCCGACCGGCCGGATGTCTTCATCGGCGTCGACGGCTACGACTTCAATCTCTGGCTGGAGCATCGCCTCAAGCGCGCCGGAATTTCCACCATCCATTACGTCAGCCCCTCGATCTGGGCCTGGCGCCGGTACCGGCTGCGGAAGATCATCGGTTCGGTGAGCCACATTCTTGCTTTGTATCCCTTCGAACCGGAGCTTTACAATGGCACCGGGGTCAAGTGCAGTTATGTCGGTCATCCCATGGCCGACGTGATTCCTCTCGGCATCGACCAGGACCATGCACGCGAAAAGCTCGGTGTCGCCCCCGGCCGGCCGGTGGTTGCGTTGCTGCCGGGCAGCCGGCAGTCCGAACTGCATTACATGGCCGAGACCTTCATCGCAGCGGCGAAGCTGCTGCTGGAGCGCCAGCCGCAGTTGCAGTTCCTGGTGCCGCTGGTGTCGCGCGAAACGCGGCTGCAGTTTGAAACGGCGCTGTGGAAGCTCAAGGCCGATGAACTTCCCTTCACCCTGATGTTCGGGCACGCGACGGATGCCGTTGCCGCCAGCGATGCGGTGCTGGTCGCCAGCGGTACCGCCACGCTGGAAACCGCCCTGGTCGGCCGGCCTATGGTGATCGCTTACAAGATGTCGCCATGGTCCTGGAGGCTGATGCGCCACATGGGTTACCTGCCATGGATCGGCTTGCCCAACATTCTGGCCCGCCGCTTCGTCGTACCCGAGTTTCTGCAGGATGAGGCGACACCTGAAAATCTCGCCCAGGCACTGGGCAACCTGCTGGTGGACCGCCAGGCACGCACCGCCATCGGCCGCGTCTTCGACAGCATCCATCGCCTGTTGCGGCAGGACAATGCGCAGAGGGCGGCGGATGCGGTGTTGCCGTATTTGCGGAAAGCATGAACGTGCTGGTTTGCGGCGTAGACGAGGCCGGGCGCGGGCCGCTTGCCGGACCGGTCTCCGCCGCTGCCGTGATTCTTGATCCGGCGCGGCCCATCGCCGGCCTGGCCGACTCCAAGAAAATTTCCGAGCGCAAGCGGGAGCGGCTGGGCGTGGAAATCCGCGAGAAGGCGCTGGCCTTCGGCATTGCATTCGCAACCGTCGAGGAAATCGACCGTCTCAACATCCTGCAGGCGACGCTGCTGGCCATGCGCCGTGCGGTCGAGGCGCTCGCCGTGCAGCCGGGCGAGGCGCTGATCGACGGCAACCGCTGTCCGCAGTTGGCGATGCCGGCCCGCGCCATCGTGCGCGGCGATGCCACGGTGCCGGCCATTTCCGCCGCCTCGATCCTGGCCAAGACCGCGCGCGATGCCGAAATGCGGCGTATCCACGAAGCATTTCCGCAGTACGCGCTGGATCGCCACAAGGGTTATGACACGGCGGCCCATCGCGAGGCGCTGAGGTTGCACGGACCGGCCAGTTTCCATCGCCGGAGTTTCGCCCCGGTCAGGGCCCTGCTTGAAGGCGGCGGATAAGCGGCATGCGCCAGATTGCCTCACGTGATAACGCCCGGTTCAAGGCGCTGCGCGCCCTGGCCGCGGACCCGCGAGGCCACGGTCGCGCCATGGCCGATGGCATCCATCTGGTGGCAACCTGCCTTGCCCGCGGTGTCACTGTCAGGCAGTTGCTGGTCAGCGAGAGCGGACAACATCATCCCGAGGTCGCCGCGCTGCTGCGCGGCGCGGCGGGATCGGACTGCCTCTGCTTGCGCGACAGCCTGTTTCGCGAGCTGTCGGGTGTTACCTCGCCGATCGGCATCGCCGCCGTGATCGACATTCCTCCGGCGCCGGCAGAATTGTCGCCGGGTGATGCCTTGCTGCTGGAAGCGGTGCAGGATGCCGGCAATGTCGGTGCGATACTGCGTACCGCCGCGGCCGCAGGAGTACGCAACGTCCTGCTCGGGCCGGGCTGCGCCGGGGCGTGGACCGCGCGCGTGTTGCGCGGCGGGCAGGGAGCGCATTTCTCGCTGGACATCCGCGAGCAGGTCGATCTGCCTGCGACGCTGGCAGGCGGCACCGCGACCACGGTGGCGACGGTCGCGCACGGCGGAAAGAGTCTCTACGAACTCGATCTCGGCGGACCGGTCTATTGGCTGGTGGGCAACGAGGGCGCGGGTCTGTCGGCGGAACTTGTCGCCGCGGCAAAAATTCGCGCCACGATTCCGCTTGCCGCCGCAACGGAATCCCTGAACGTGGCGGCGGCGGCGGCGATCTGCCTGTTCGAAGCGTGCCGCCAGCGCGCAGTGGGGGCAGCGGTGATTGCTGCGCGGCCATGAAAAAAGCCCGCTCATGGCGGGCCCGGATCCGGCAGCAGCGCCCGGATTTATTTTTTCTTGGCGGCCTTCTTGCCGGCAACGGCGGCCTTGAACGTGGCGCCTGCGGTGAAGCGCGGCACGGTGGTGGCGGCGATCTTGAGTTCCTTGCCGGTCTGCGGATTACGACCGACGCGCGCGGCGCGCTTGGAGGACTTGAAACTGCCGAAGCCGACGAGGGTGACGGTGTCGCCCTTGGATACGGCCTTGACGATGGCGCCCATCGCGGCGGACAGTGCCTTCTCGGCGGCAGCCTTGCTGATGTCGGCTTCTTTGGCGGTGATTTCGATCAGTTCAGACTTGTTCATGTGTGACCTCGTGGAAGTGATGATGGTGGCAGCGGGCTAAATCTGGGTGAATGGTAACGCAGTGTGTCAATGATTTTCATGTCCGTGCCGATTTTTTTTTTGATCAACCGGCAATTTGACACAGGGAGAAGCATGGCCGGGAATCAATCCCGCAGCGGCCACGACCGGACGCTGTGCCGCTTGAACTATCATCCCGACAGATGGCGAGCAAACCGGCAAAGGCGATAAAATGAAATCCGGTCGCGGGACGGTATCGGGCTGCGTTACTGTCGCGAATTGCGCGTGCCGGCCAGGGCGGTCGCGTTGAAAGGGCTTGCAGGATATGTATCTTGAATGGTGGCACTGGATGGTTCTCGGCCTCGGCCTGGGCATGCTGGAGCTCGTCCTCGCCTCTTTCTTCGTCATCTGGTTCGGCCTTGGCGCGCTGCTGGTAGGTTTTGCCATGCTGGCATTCCCGGCCATGGCTTTCAGCTCGCAGATCCTGCTGTGGACAGCGGCATCGGTGGCCATGACCGTGTTCTGGTTCAAGTTCCTGCGCAAGGACGACGGCAAGACGCGCTCCGGCCAGGCCGACGAGGCGCTCGGCGAAATCGGTGTCCTGGTTCGCGCAGTGGAACCGATGGGCATCGAGTCGGCGCGCGGCGAGGTACGTTTCCAGAAGCCGGTGATGGGTGCCGATGTATGGCCCTGCCTGGCCGACGAGGCGATCGCCGCCGGGGCGCGGGTCAGGGTGCTGGCGGTGGACGGCCAGCTACTTAAAGTTGGCAAATACTGAAAGGGCGGGTCATGGGTGAGTTAAGCATCGTCGTCGTCGTTCTGCTGGTTTTTGTCGCCGTCACCATCGCCAAGGGCGTGCGCATCGTGCCGCAGGGCGAGGAATGGATCGTCGAGCGGCTGGGAAAATTCCATGCCACGCTGCGCCCCGGCCTCAACATCATCGTCCCCTATTTCGACCAGGTGCGCTACAAGCTGACCACCAAGGACATCATCCTCGACGTGCAGGAACAGGAGGTCATCACCAAGGACAATGCGGTGATCCTGACCAACGCCATCGCCTTCATCAAGATCACCGACCCGATCAAGGCGGTCTACGGCGTGACGGATTTCTCCGAGGCGATCCGCAACATGATCATGACCACCCTGCGCTCGATCATCGGCGACATGACGCTGGACGAGGCGTTGTCCAATCGCGACAAGATCAAGGCGCGCCTGCGCGAGGGCGTCGCCGACGAAGCCATCGACTGGGGGCTGACCGTCAAATCGGTCGAGATCCAGGACATCAACCCTTCCGAATCGATGCAGAAGGCCATGGAAGCCCAGGCTTCCGCCGAGCGCGAGCGCAAGGCCATGGTGACCAAGGCCGAGGGCACCAAGCAGGCCACCATCCTGAATGCCGAGGCGCAATTGCAGGCGGCGCGGCTTTCCGCCGAAGCGCAGGTGACGCTGGCCGAGGCCTCGGCCGAGGCGATCCGCCGCGTCGCCGTGGCGATCGGCGCCGAGGATGCGCCGATGCGCTACATGCTCGGCGAGAAATACATTCATGCCATCGGGAATCTTGCCAAGTCGGACAATGCCAAGACGGTATTGATTCCGGCCGACATCCAGGACACTCTGCGCGGCATCCTCGGCAGCCGCAAGTAGGCGGCGGTTTCATGCGCCTGCTTGCGTTCGAGACCGCGACGCGGCGGCTGTCCGTCGCGCTCTGGCAGGATGGGGAACTGATCGAACGCAGTGGGGAAATCGCCAACGGCGGCTCGGAGCGCGTCCTGCCATGGGCCCGCGAGCTGCTGGCGGAAGCCGGCATCACCCAGGCACAGCTCGACGGCATTGCCTTCGGCGCCGGCCCCGGCGGGTTTACCGGACTGCGCCTGGCCTGCGGTGTGGCGCAGGGCCTGGCCTGGGGCCTCGATCTTCCGGTACTGCCGGTGTCCAGCCTGGAAGCCCTGGCGCTGGCGTGCGGCGAACGCGATGTCTGGACCTGCCTCGACGCGCGGATGAACGAGGTGTATGTCGCCGCCTATCGGGTCGACGGCGATGGTGTCGGGCAGCTCATGGCGCCGGCCTGCCTGCCGCCCGCCGTGGCGCCGGCGCCGACTTTCTCCGGCGGCTGGGGAGTGGGCGACGGCTTCGCCGCCTACGGTCCGCTGCTGTCTGCCCGCAAGCCGGACCTCGCCGGGCTGCGCGCCGATGCCTATCCCACCGCCGCCGCCGTGCTGCGCCTTGCGGCGCCCGCGTTTGCCAGGGGCGAGGGAGCGCCGGCGGTGCTGGCGCAGCCGATTTACGTGCGCGACAAGGTGGCCCTGACCACTGCCGAACGCCTGGCGCGTGGCGGAGCGAAATAGTGATCCGTTACCAGGACATGACAGTTGCGGACCTCGATGCGGTTACAGCGGCGGAAGCCGGCATTTATGCCTTTCCCTGGACACGGGGCAATTTTGCCGATTCGCTGGCGGCCGGGCACGGCGCATGGCTGGCGCGCGAGGGCGGGCGCATGACCGGCTATGCGGTCGTGATGCAGGTACTCGACGAAGTCCACCTGCTCAACATCAGCGTGCTTGCTGAATTGCAGCGCGGCGGTCGCGGCTCGGCACTGCTCGACCACATTGTCGCCTGGGCCCGGACGCGCGGGGCGACGCGCATGCTGCTCGAGGTCCGGCCGGGCAACCTCGCCGGACAGGGGTTTTACCGCCGCCATGGCTTTGAGGAAATCGGGCGCCGCCGTGATTATTATCCGGCGCGTGCAGGCCGTGAGGATGCCGTCGTGATGGCGCGCAAGCTATGAATTCGGAGCGCGAACGGATACTGCGCGAAATGGGTCTGGGACCCGTCTGGAAGTTGCGCCTGCCGCGGGCGACTGTGCCCTGCGAACCGGTAGCCACGGCGCCGGCGGTTGCCGGGCCGACGGTCGCCCCCGATCCGCCCGCTGCCGGTGTGACAGCGGTTGCCGCGCCGGCCTGGGATGATCTGGCCAGGACTGTTGCCACATGCCGACTGTGCAGGCTTTGCGAGGCGCGCAACCAGGCGGTGCTCGGTGTCGGCGACCGTAATGCCGACTGGCTGTTCGTCGGCGAGGGTCCCGGTGCGGAGGAGGATGCGCGCGGCGAACCCTTCGTCGGTCAGGCCGGGAAACTGCTCGACAGCATGCTGGCGGCGATCGGTCTGCGGCGCGGCGAGAACGTGTATATCGCCAATGCGGTCAAATGCCGGCCGCCGGAGAACCGCACCCCCACGCCGGAAGAGACTGCGACCTGCAGGCCCCATCTCGAACGCCAGATCGAACTGATCCGGCCCCGGCTGATCGTCGCGCTCGGCCGTCCGGCCGCCCAGACCCTGCTGCAAACCGAGGTCAAGATCGGCGCGGCGCGCGGCCGGCTGCATCGCTACCGCGACATTCCGGTGGTCGTCACCTACCATCCGGCCTACCTGCTGCGCAATCTGCCCGACAAGGCCAGGGCGTGGGAAGACCTGTGCTTCATGCGCCGGACGATGCGGCTGGGCGACAAGGGCTGAACCCGTCGGCGTCCCGCCGGCGCCGACTTTTCCGTGTCGGCGAACCTGCCGGCGCGACCGCGCCTATCGCCGCGGGCGTCGCAACTGCGCGCGTTCGAAGGCGACGACGAGCGGAAGCGAGATCGCCAGCGGGATCAGCAGGTACATCAGGCGCCAGATCAGCAGCGCGGCGATGACGTCTGACGGGGCAACGCCGGGCAAGACGGCGAGGAACACCGCTTCCATGACGCCGAGGCCGCCCGGAGTTTGCGACAGCAGGCCCGCGGAGAACGAGAGCAGGAAGGCGCCAAGCACGGTGATGAAGCCGGGATTTCCCGCCTCGGGCAGGACGAAGTAGATGATCCCTGCGGCAGCGATCAACTCCAGTGGGGCGGCCATCAGCTGGCGCGCGACCACTGGCAGTCGCGGGTAGACGATATGCAGGGACCGGAAATGCACCGGCTTGAAATGCAACCATGAGCCCAGCACGTAAAGCGCACAGAGTCCGAGCATGGCGGCGCCGATGATTTGTACCAGCGACACCGGCAAGTCGAGCCGGGGGATCATCGCCGCCAGCGGTTGGACGATCTCCGGCTGGAGGACGAACACCAACCCGGTCAGCAGTACGGTGCCATAGCCGAAGGTAAACGAACAGAGTGCGACCAGGATCGCCACTTCGCCGGCGCTGAGTCCGCAGGCCCCGTAGGCGCGCAGGCGCACCAGACCGCCGGACAGCACCGACGCCCCCAGATTGTGGCCCAGGGCGTAGGTGACGAAGGAGCAGGAAGCAATGAAGGGCCAGGAAATTTCTTTATGGCGGTTCAGGTGCAGCAAGGCGATGCGGTCGTACCAGGCCAGCGCGAAATAGGCCAGCAGCGCCGAGACCGCCGCCAGGGTGTAGGCGCTTGCCGAAACATTGCCGATACTGCGGCCGATCGATTCGACAATTATCTTGAGACTGAGCCAGAACCCCCCGGAGGCCAGCAATTCCCTGGCGACAGGGTCGGCCGCGACTTCGCCGCGCAACTTGGCATAGAGGAGCCACAGGGACCAGGTGATGACGAGACCGACGGCGGTCAGCCAGAGGGTCTTCTTGGCGAGCTGTATCCAGGGGCGTCGGGCGAGGGCAGGCATGGGCTGCGGGTTTATAGCACGAAAGCCGAAGCGGCTTCTTGCTGGCGGGACGCGGAGTTGTCAGATGGCATGCGGCATTGCAGCAATCGCGCAGCGAAAAATCCATCCTGGCACAAGGGATCAACCGACCTTATGCGTCGCTTTTGTGATTGAATACAAGTAGTCTTTGATAAACAGGGTTAGGAGAGTGTCTTTATGGCTGACCGTCGTCTGCAGGTCTTTCATGCCGTAGCCAAGCAGCTGTCGTTCACCAAGGCCGCAGACGTCCTTTTCATGACGCAGCCGGCGGTGACTTTCCAGATCAAGCAGCTCGAAGAGCACTTCAATACCCGGCTATTCGATCGGGGGCACGGTCGCATCGCGCTGACGCCGGCCGGCGAGGTGGTGCTCGGTTATGCGGAAAGGATCCTGGGCCTGTCATCCGAACTGGACGTCCGCCTCTCGGAACTGACCGGCGAGATCGGCG
>CAZGQB010000009.1:0-20278 GCA_964527055.1 uncultured Sulfuritalea sp. | reverse complement strand
AGAGCACACTGCGCGCCATCGCCGAGACCGGCGTGGACTATATTTCCATCGGCACGCTGACCAAGGACTGCAAGGCCATCGACCTGTCGATGCGGATGCTGTAGCGCTCATCCCGTGGGTCGGGCTTCAGCCCGACAATGGCAATGACTAACCCGATGCCCAATGATGCACATCGCCATCCTGACCCTGCGCTTCCACCTGGAAGGCTGCGCCTCGCTGAAGGAAAAGCGCCAGCGCCTGGGCGGGCTCCGCGACCGTTTCGGCCGCCTGGCTAACGTGGCCGTCTGCGAAAGCGGCGATCCGGACACGTGGCAGAGCGCCGAATGGAGCTTCGTGGTCGTGGCTGGCACAAAGGCCCTGGTGGACCGGCAGGTGGCCGAGATCGAGACTTTCGTGGCGGAGTCGGCCGATGCCCGGGTCAGCGGGCGGGAACTGGAATATCTGTGAGCAAGGAGGGGGAGATGGTGCCGGAGATAGGAGTCGAACCTACGACCTTCGCATTACGAATGCGCTGCTCTACCAACTGAGCTACACCGGCTTAGGCGCGGCATTGTATTCACTTGCGCCAGCGTAATCAACGCAGAGGCGACCCCTGAAGAATCCATTGGCAACGAAAGCGGCATCCTGCCCGGAACAAACCGTGCCCGCGAGAATCTGCATGCTGGGCACCTACGTCGAGACCCCGCAGAATACGCGAGCCACCGAACTGCTGGATGCGCTGCGTGCGGGCGGTCACCAGCTTGACGACTGCCATGTACCCCTGAATGAATCCGGAGGCCGCCACCGCCACCTGTCGGGCGCTGCCACCATGCTCCTGCATCTCATGCGCATGCTGGCAGCCTGGTGTGGCGTGGCTCGCAAGTACCTCCGCGCCCCCCGCCCGGACCTGATCGTCGTACCCTACCCGTCCCACCTCGACGTGCTGCTTGCCCGGGTGCTGTCCGCTGGTCGAATCCCGGTCATCATGGACGCGTTTCTGGGACTCTACGACACCGTGGTCGACGACCGCGCCCTGCTGCAGCCGGGCAAACTGCCGGCGAGAGCCCTGCGCGCACTGGAACACCTGTCACTGCGTTCCGCCGACCGCGTGCTGCTCGACACAGCTTGCCAATGCGACATGCTTGCCCACAGTTATGACCTCGAGCCGGCGCGTTTTCTGCCGGTCCCGCTGGCCGTCGATGAAGCACTCTGGCATCCGGGGCCGCACGCAGAACGTAACGAACATCTGCAAATAGTATTCTGGGGCACATTCATTCCCCTTCACGGCATCGAAACCATAGTCGCCGCAGCCCGCATTCTGCAGAGCCGGAACGCACCGGTCGCGATCCGGCTTTTCGGCTGGGGCCAGACGGCACCGGAGATCGCCCGGGAACTGGAGAAGGACACGCCCGCGCTGCTCGACTGGGATCGCCGCATCGTCGCCCCATCCGTCCTCGCCGATGCCGTGCGCCACTGCGACTGCGTGCTCGGCATATTCGGCACATCGGCCAAGGCGCGCCGGGTCGTACCGTACAAGGTGTATCAAGGCATGGCATCCGCACGGTGCATCATCAGCGCAGACACACCGGCGATTCGCGAATTCCTGGACGACGAGCGCAATGCGCTGCTGATTCCGCCGGGCGATCCCGACGCGCTTGCCCATGCCGTCCTCCGTTTGTGCGAAGACCGGAAGTTCTGCGAGCGCCTAGGACACGCCGCGCGCGCCACCTTCGAGGAACGCATGTCGCACGCACAGATCGTGGACAGGCTTTCCGGCTGCATCTCGTCCCTGCTGCAAATCAGGGCTCTCCAGTGACGCCATCACCTCCCACGGCACTGGTGCTCCTCGCCACCTTCAACGGCGAGCGCTACCTCGAGGCCCAGATCGCCAGCATTCTCGGGCAGCGCGACTCGGACGTACGGATTCTCGTCCGCGACGATCGATCGCTCGACGCGACTCCCGCGCTACTCGACCGGCTGGCACGGCAAAATGCGAATATACGTATTCTGCATGACGAACAACCTCGTCTTGGCTACGCGCGCAACTTCTCGGCATTGATGACCGCAGCACTGAAAACGGAAGCTTCCTGCGTCATCCTTGCGGACCAGGACGACGTCTGGGACGAGTGGCGGGCCCAACACCAGATCCTGCACCTCCGCTCGCTAGAAGCCGCCGCTCCTTCCCGCACTCCGTGCCTCTCGTACTGCGGGTACGCTCTCATCGACAGCAGCGGCCATCCGCTCGCTCCGCGCCGCAGGTTAGCAACAGCAGTTGCCCCGGCAACATTGCAAACGCTGCTCGCCGGAAACACGATCCCCGGTTGCACCATGGCCATGAACCGCTCGTTACTGGAAGTGGCAACGCCCGTGCCGGACTGCATTCGCAACCACGACCACTGGATCGCGCTCTGCGCCGCAGCATATGGCCGCATCGGGCGTATTGCGGCCGATCTGCTGCAGTATCGTCAGCATTCGGACAACGCGATCGGCAGTAGCGGTATCCTGTCGTCCTTGCTGCACGACCCACGCGCCGCGCTCGCGAAGCTGCTCAGACACCGTGACGATATGCGGCGGCTGCGCGATGTGCTCCACACACTGCGCAGCCGCGGCACCAGCACGCTTCGCTCCGACCTCGCCGCGCTGCTCCAGAAAGCCGAGGATATCTGCGCCAGCAAGCGGCGTATCGCTCGCTATCTCGCCTTGCGAAAGCTCGGAATTGCACCCAGGGATTGTCGGTATCATCTTTTTTGGCTGGGCAAAAATCTGCTCGGATAGCGCCAAAACCAGAGCTGCACGCGCGTGTAGCGCCACCCGGAACGAGACTTCGATTGCAGACCGAGACGAAAAGCTACGCAAATGGTTCATGCGACAACTACCTTGAAAATCGCCGGTAGCGAAAGAGCGGCGCGTGCTCCTTCTACACAGTGCGGGTAAGCCTGACCACGTTACCTTGTAGCCTCGGTTTCCAGCCGTAACGCAAGCCCTCGACAAAGCTGCGACCGACACATTGCCAAACCAACCGACGGTCTTGCGGCGGCGCACTCCAGCCGACCGTTCTCAGTCGTGCTAACGCCGCTGCAAATTCACGAAGATAAGGCTCATAGAGCGTTGAGCGCACTTGCGCGCTCAACGGGTAACGGCTCACCAGAGAGACCCAACCACCTCTCAGCAGGCGAAGGCCATGGAAGTGGTAGAAAACCGGATCCCCGGGGAAAAATCGCGCGATATTCCAGGGCGCCATTGCGAACCCAAACTGGCTGAGTACGTGAACCTCTCCGGAGAAGCGCTCCGGCCAGTCATCAAGATATTTCTGATCTCCAAACCGGCCGTTTTCGAGACGCGCGTAACACCATTCAATGCATCTCTCCTCCCACCATGAGCGGACCCGCTCCCCCGCTCCGCGCGTGAAACTCATGAACTGTACGCAGAAGCGCCCGCTAGTTGCGGACTGGTCCTTGCCGGGAGGATAACCGTGCTCCGTGATAAGCACACTTCGTTCGGCCGACTCAAGCTCGGCGAAAAGCGGCGACGGCGCGCGCAAGAACCATAGGTCCGCATCAATGTAGGTCACCCGGGACACCGATTGATCGGCATCGAATACAAATCGCGGCGCACACGGCGTAAGAGTCCAGCAATACTCGGCGCGCGTTCGATCGCGCTTTGCCTCGTGCAGCTCCGGACTCTCTAGATCTGCAAGCCGAAGAAGACGCACCCCATCTAGCGCCAGCCTATCCAACACCCAATGTGCATCGTCGTCAATGCACAGCACCCACAAAGTAAACGGGTAGCAGTGGCGACACATTGATGCGTGCAGCGTCACTACCTGCGGCAGGAACAGACTATCAATTAGGGTAACGTAATGCTCCGACATCACCCCGCCCCGTATGCGTTCACTACCGATATTACTGTCTGAACGTCAACTTCGGACATTGCTGGGTGACAGGGCAAGGAAAGGCAAGCACGGGCGTGAAGCTCCGATGCTGCAAGTCCGGATGGATCACGTCGGAAATCCGCCGCACATGCCTGCTGGTGTGCCGGTACAGGATAGTGGCATAAACTCTGGACACCATTCACTTCCAGGTGCCTTTGCAGCCCGTCGCGCTGCTCGCAGAGAAGAACGAAAAGATGATACACATGCGCAGTCTCCTCTGCGGGCCTGTCGAGCAGTCTTACCGCTGAATTGCGGATGCCGTCGTAATACGCCAGCGCAATCTGGCGCCGGCGTCGGGTGAAATCTGTCAACCAGCGAATGCGTTCCCGGAGAATTGCCGCCTGCAATTCATCAAGCCTGCTGTTCATCCCGACAATGGGATGATGATATCGATCGGACTGCCCATAATTCCTCAAGCGGGCGGCCAGTTTCGCAACGCGTGCATCGCGAGTAGTGATAATCCCGGCGTCGCCGATTGCTCCCAGGTTCTTCGTCGGGTAAAAGCTGAAAGCCCCTGTCACCCCGATGGACCCTGCCACTTCGCCATGTTCCGATGCCGTATGCGCCTGCGCACAATCCTCCAGAAGACACACGCCATAACGATCACACAGGATCGCAAACTCACGCACGCGTCGCATGCGTCCATATAGATGTACAAGGATGACCGCCTTTACTCGGGGACCCATGCAGCGTTCAACACTTCCCAGATCTAGCAGACCGGTGGCTGGATCGATGTCCGCTAGCACCGGTACCGCGCCAGCACGCAGGATACTGAGGACCGTGGCGAAGGCTGTCATGGTCGTTGTAATGACCTCGTCCCCCGGTCCGATGCCGAGCGAACGCAAGCTGATTTCCAGAGCATCCATTCCGTTCGCGACACCGACCGCATACGGGACGCCGCAAGTGCTTGCCCATTGGCTCTCGAATGCCTCGACCTCGGGACCCAAGACGTAGATTCCGGAGTCAAGTACGCGAGTCGTTGCTTCAAGCATTACGCGACGGAGTTCGGCCGGCTCCGCGCGAAAATCGTTCATTCTGATCACTTTTCAGTCCCAGTAAGCCGCGCGATGCTCGCGGTAGTATTCGAGCGTGCGAACAAGCCCGTCGGCGAGATTCACTTTCGGCTGCCAGCCAAGGGTGCTGCGGATTCGAGAGAAGTCGCCGTAATAGTCACCGATATCGATAGCCTTGCGCGATTCAGGAAACGGAACGAGACTGATTGAGCCAGAGCCGGCGACTCTGGTTAGTCGGTGAGCCAAGTCCGCTAGGCTAACCACCTCGTCGCTACCGAGGTTAAATACCTGCCCGATCGCCCGATCGTCTGCGCCGGCCACAAGCAATGCATCAACGCAGTCGTCGACGTAATTGAAGTCCCTGAGCTGAGACCCGTCTCCATAAACTGATACCGGCTTGCCCTCGAGGACGTAGCGAACCCATATTCCAAGGAATGTCTGTCGAGCATCCTTGACACGCATTCCTGGCCCATAAGTATTGGTGAGTCTCAGCGCGCAGGCCGGGATGCCATAAACATTGCTATACAGCAGATGATAATATTCTCCGGCCAGCTTGTTGATTCCATTCACATCGACCGGATTGACAGGATGCCCCTCATCGACCGGCAGGTAGCGCGGCCGACCGTACAGTTGCCGCGTACTTGCGAATACGATTCGCACACCGGGGCTGACCCGACGGCAACTCTCCAGTATCGATAGTTGCGCCGCCGCATTGATCTCGAGGTCCTTCTCCGGTTGCTCCATCGAATCGAGGTGACTGGTCTGACCCGCGAGATTGAAGAGGTAGTCGCACCCACGAATCAGGTACTCCATGGCGTAGCGATCCCTGATGTCGCATACATTGACGGCGACCCTGTCGACAATGTCACGAATATTGAAGGGATTACCCCCATATTCAGGAATGAGGCTGTCTACCAGCGTAATGTCCGCATTTGCGGCCACGAGGCGCCTGGCCAGGTTAGAGCCTATGAATCCCAACCCGCCTGTTATCAGGACTCGCTTCCCCGCATACGCATCTAAACTCATGAATTATTCACCGAAGTCTTGGGCTGTTCGTCGAGTCGTGGCAGCCAGGGCACCGACTCCGGCCGGTTGAACTACTTCACTTGCCACCCAGTGTCACGATTACTTAACTTAGACCATATGCAGTCCACAGGCGACACTCGAAACCGTCAATTCAGGACCCGGCTAGGAGGCATTGCGCGAGACTGGTTGCCCCCCGCATTCCACCGTGCAATCGCCAGTCTCAGTGGAAGTTCGTCCTCATTCTGTGGCGAATTCGGAAGCTGGGCCGATGCATCCGCAAATTGCGCCGGCTACGATGCGGACCTGATCTTGAACGCCGTTCTTGAGTCAGCTCTCAAGGTGAAATCCGGGGCAGCGGCCTTCGAGCGCGACTCCGTGGTCTTCGACGAGCCAGCGTACGAATGGCCGCTACTCACGGGTCTCCTCTGGGCTGCCGCGCGCAATTCCGGTGCGCTCTCGGTTCTCGACTTCGGCGGCTCACTGGGAAGCAGCTATTTCCAGCACCGTCACTTGCTTAAGGGACTTTGCCGTCTGCGATGGGCCGTCGTGGAGCAACCTCACTATGTTCGCGCAGGGCGGAAATACCTCCAGGACGACTGGCTGCGCTTCCACGAAAGCATAGACGACTGCGTTATCGAGGAGCGACCGAATGCTGTGCTGCTCTCAGCCGTGCTGGCTTATATCGAGTCGCCATATAACCTTCTAGCCCACATCGGGTCGCTCGGCGCGGAGGTAATCATCGTGGACCGAACGATCGTCAATTTCGGCAGTACGGACCGCCTTTACATACAGCGCGCCCCCAAATCCATTTACGCTGCGAGCTATCCCTGCTGGTCGCTATCCGAATCCCGGCTGTTAGAAAGCATCGCGCCTGGCTACGAACTGGAACAATCGTTTGCAAGTCTGGCGTTCCCTGGCTTGCATAGAATCGACTCCTGCTTCCGCGGCTACATATTCAGGAAAAATGCTCCGTGCGTAAAGTGCTAACCCGGATCATGGACCACGAGGCGCTTGCGTCTCACCCGCCGGTGCTCGTCGATATCGGCGCGTCAGGCAGTCCTCCGAGAGCTTGGTTGCCCATAGCGGAATTCTCTGTATGCGTCGCATTCGACGCCGATACGCGGGATTTCTCGGTACAACAGACCGAGAATTGTGGCTGGCGAAAACTGGTATCAGTAAACCGACTGGTGACCGCGCACAGCGATGAGTCCACCGCGTTTTATCTGACAGCGTCACCGCATTGTTCAAGCTCCCTCCCGCCTCGGACCGAAACGCTTGCTCCATGGGCTTTCCGAGACCTCTTTTCGATTGAAAGTGTGGTGCAGATGCCCGCCACCGATATCAATGCGGCCCTGAATGCCGCGGGTATCGATTACGTCGACTGGTTCAAGACTGACACGCAGGGAACAGATCTTCGGATTTTTGCCGCTCTTCCCCCGAGGATTCGCGACCGCATTATCGTCGCCGAGTTCGAGCCCGGAATAATCGATGCTTACGCCAACGAGGACAAGCTCCACCACGTGATGGCATTCATGGAGTCACTCCCCTTCTGGATCTCCGCGATGCGCATTTGTGGCTCGCAACGCATCACCGAACCGGATTTCAACACGCTGAAGGGACTTCAGCGTGCGTGCCTGCCTGCAATCTTGAAAACTTCACCAGGATGGTGCGAAATCGCATACATCAATGACTTCTCGGGATACTCGATGACGTGCCGCGAGTTCCTGCTCGGCTGGACATTTGCAACACTGCAAGAGCAGCACGGATTCGGCATGCACCTTGCGAATGAAGGATTGGCGCGCTTCCAGGATTCCATCTTCGAGCGCCTGTATGCTTACTCCCGACGCCGCCTTGATCGACGCTGGCCGGCTATGGTTCAACATGCTGTGCGTCGGCTTGTGCGCCGCCTGCATCGGAACATTTAGGCGCGTTCACGAAATGCTGAACCACTACGCGTTTGACGGTGGGGCACCGAACGACAGCTTCACGCTCGTAACTGGATCCCCCTACCGCGCGGCCGCGCCCACTCCCGGCGCAGACTGAACCGAAGGATCCCGCTAGTTCGCGAGCAGACCCTGTTCGCCCAGATACTCCAGCGTCTCGACTGAGCATGCCAAGAAGTTGTGGTGATCATTGTCCCAAATCCGGTCTACGACGCGAGGGGGGCTACGCTCGTCGATGGACACAAAGCGGTAGCCGAGCGGGCCGAGAAGTTGCCCCACACGAATCGCATTGTCATCCCCGATCACCTCGACCAAAACGCTCGGAAGGTACTCCGCCAGCATGGGGCGCACCGATTCCAGAACTGTGGCCTCATGGCCCTCCACGTCTATCTTCATGAGATCGATTCCGTTCAACCCGCGATGTCGCACTAGACTGTCCAGGGTGCGCGTTTCCACCTCCACCTCTACAACTTCTCTGCCACCCGTCAACTCCGGGTGCCGGTCGTATCTGTTCTCCTTCAGGCTGGATATGTAGCTGAGACGATCCTTTAGAACATGCATCTTTGCACGCCCCTCTCTGTCGGAGACCGCACAGCAGTCAGCAATGATCGAATTGCCGTTCGCTTCGATGTTGCGTCGCAGCACTTCGAAGTTTACCTCCACGGGCTCGATTGCCAACACTGTGGCAGTCGGATTCACTGCCCGTGCCAGGACCGAATACACGCCCGTATTTGCACCGATATCCACAATCGTCGATGCCCGCTGCGCTAGACAGGCCCACAGCAGCAGCGAAACCCTCTCCCAGCCCCCGTAAAGCCCGCAGGCGATGAACTGCCGCTCGATCATGCAGTCTCGTCGGACCCAAAGCCGCAGCGTCTCACCGGTAACAGGCTCGCGAACATCAAAATAGCGAGGACCGAGCAAGGAGGCTCGATATGCCAACGAAGCCAAGGAGCCAAGCAGATTCCGGGAAGTCAGGCAGAAATAACGTGACTCAATAACGCGCTGCCACTTTGATACTTTTTTCATGCGATCCGTCTCCAGACGTTGGTCTGGGTAAAAATATTCGTTGCGACAAGAGCGCCGCAGCAGGACTCAAGCAGTTCGAAACATACCGGATCGACCGACACGTGACGCAGGTAATATTCGCGTTCGGCGTTGTCCAGAACCAGCAATCCGCCGACGCGGATTCGAGGCATCGCATGAACCAGACAGGATGGCCTGGAACGTCCGTCGACGATAACGAGATCGAAATAGTCCTCCAAATAATTATCAATAAGGCTCGCGTAGGCCTTGAACGTGTTGGCCGCATGCGGCGGATCTGCCGAACAGTATTTCGAGGGGTCGGAAACATCCCCGCTCGCAAATTGGCCGCGTTCCGGCTCTACAAGGAACAGTCCCTGCATTTTCATCCCTTTGCCCTCCGCGTAGCCAGTCACCGCCTGGAACCACTCGGGATCATGCTCCACAGTGACGACCTCCGCAGCGCGCTGCCTCAGATAGACGCTGGAACCTCCACTACCGAATTCGAAAACCTTCCCCCGACCCGCGCAATCAAGCTCGAGATGGTGACGTATGAGGCGTTCGGCGAAGTGCGTGATCCACGGCATCTCGAGCTCCAGTGGCGATCGCCGAATACTCAATTGCCGCTTCCACTCGGCATGTATCGCAAAATGTTCGCTGAGCGAGTGCCCGCCTAAACCGCCGTTCCGCCGAATCACCCTGAGAATGTACGGAGCGAATGTGCTCATAATTCTGAGACCCGATTCGAATTGCTTGCCAATCGTCTATAGCTCAAGAAAAATACGCCGTTGATCGCGAGCGCTGCGAATGCAGCGCCGTAAACGCCAAATGCAGGCACGAGAGCCATATTCAGGATCACCCCTACTAATGCAGCCCCGATCCCGACCGGCACTATGATTCCCACTCGCCCCGACTTGAGAATCAGGTTTGAATACATGCCCGATGCTGCAGCCAGAATCCCGCTGCAAAACAGTAGAGGCAGCACCCTCAGCGCACGCGCATAATCCGGGGGGACCAGTCCCATAGCGAGCAGAATCATCAAACCAGCAGTAATCACCGCCGAGACGACAAACAATGCTGCGGCCATTGGCGCTAACAGCCGTGTAGTCAAAGACAAAGGCGCCACCGAATCCTGCTGTCGTAGGATATTTGGTAACCAGACGTTCTGGAAGGAACTGAATACAAATGGAACGACGGAAGCCAGAGTCATCGCAAGTGCGTAGACCGATAGGTCTTCAAGCGGACGGAAGCGCTGCAAAAAATAGCGGTCACTTAGGTTCGCAATCAAACCGATCGCACCCGAAACCATTATCGGGACACCTATACCTAACGCTCGCGAGGACACTCCCGCAACGAAGCGCGGCACGAAATCCCTGCGGCAAAGAAAAACGCACAAGGCCACTATCGCGATTTCTGCTCCATAGCCGAACTTCAGTCGAAGTGCAGCGGAGTTCCCGTCGTCGATGGCAATTGCCAGTATGGAAGCGCCGTTCATCATCACGACTCTCGCGATGTTGAAAACGCGCGCGAACCCGAGCCGGTCGCGGAGATAAAGGTAACTGAGGAAGTGCAGCGATAGAACCGAACTGATCACGCCAGCAATCATCGGCCCACGGAATTCCTCGAAACTGATTTCAGGCCCCATTGCCAGCCGTGCGAGCCGGAAATCAATGCCGAGCCCACAGATGACCACAACAGCGACAGAAAGCAAACCAGCAAGGAGAACACTCAGCGTAAACAGTACGGCTGCCCTGTCTTTCTCAGGATATTCAAAGAAGAGCTTAGCTTGTGCGGCATATAGCCCGAAGCCGAGCACCAATGCCACTGCCGCGACCAGAGCATTCAGATACGCGTAAACACCGAACTCATCCTGAGTCATCAGGCTGAGATATACAGGCAGCAGCAGAATCCCGGAAACTCGCACTAAAGTGTCTACCCCGAGAACAGCCAGATACCGCCTTACAAGACTCCCCGCAAGGGTCTCGTGCGTCGCCTCCATAACCAGCGGCGATTGAGGCGCGGATAACGCGGATCTCGACCTATCACGCACCGCAAACCTGCCGGATGAACCAGATAACCCACTGACGGACACGTGCCAATCCAGGCGCCTGCACGCCTTAAGGCCTTCTTGGCGCAAACAAGCGTACGGAGAGTCGTGAAAGGCTGCGCGCGATCCTCGCTGCTGGCAGCAGCGATCGCACTGCTATTCCCCAGAATTTCCCAAACGATTCACGCGCAATTCTCGCCTGCGACTTATCGAAGTGCTCATCTGCACCGGCTCGTGTCGAGTAGCCTCCCGCTGAGAAAAAGGACACCACGAACGGGAGCCTCAAGTACTTCACGCTTCGATCCGCGAGCAACTGAATGTTGAGCACGTGGTCCGCCCTTACTGGATAACTTTCGTCGTATCCTCGCTCCGCGAGCAACTGACTCGAGTATAGGATCCCCTGATGACTCCAGTTGCGAAATGCGACCAACGGGCGCAATCGATTGGGTTTACGCAGGCCATTGCCTTCCATATAGACGACTGCAGCCACCATGACCCGTGAGCCCGCCTCATGCGCAACTCTAGCGATCGCTTTGTCCATTCCTCCTAGGGCAATGTCATCGTGCCCGAAGAACAGCAAGTAGCGCCCGCTAGCCATACTCGCGCCCATGTTGTATGCGCGGTAAATTCCTGGTTCGGCACACTCGACAACGCGGATACCGTGGAAAGCGTACGCGGAAGCAGCAACGAGAGCGGAATCAAACGGGCCAGTATGAACGACCACGAGCTCTATCAGCGGCGCGTGCTTGAGCGCAGCAATCGACGCGATGCAACGGGCCATGACAGCCGGCTCCGGAGCGCGAATCGGAATAACCACCGAAAGCAAGGGGCGCGCGCCTGTGTAGTTGATCACGTTCACTTGCGTGGCCCGCGATTCGACCGTAGTCCGCGAAACAGCAAATTCATCAAGGATGCCATTACACTTGTTTTTGTTGCACGCATCGCGTGCCCGACCACCTCGCGGGCGCGCAGATCGGGCTCAACGGGGATTCGTGCCACCTCGATGCGCTGGCCACCCAACTTCACGTCGAATGAATACGTCGTTGCGCAGTGAGTTCCGGTGCCGTCGTTGCCGATGTTTCGAATCAGGGACACTCCCGGATGCAGGCTTAACATCCCGCGCAAATACGCAGACGCGTACCAGAGTATTGCCCAAGAGTCGACTCTGCCTGCGATGGCGCTCTTCAACATATCCGTGTATGGATACGCACCACCAAGATCAAAATCCTTGCACAATCCTCTGCGTTCCAGTTCAGCTAGGAGAGCCTTGCCGTCCGTGTTCAGTTTTGCCCAGGAATGTCGCCACGTACCCCACCCCCAGCAGTCCGCACCGGGCAAGAAGAAGGTATCTGGCAGTGATTCACTCGTGGGCGGGCAGTAAGCATGCACGCTAGCTACCCGTTCCGAATCCGCATAGAGCCGAAGGGCGTCGTTCATGTAGTTAAGAAAGTGCGGTGCCGAAACCATATCGTCTTCGAGAACGATTGCCGAGTCCGACCAACCAAGAACGTCTGTGACCCCGCTGATTATGTTGCGCGACAGCCCGAAATTTCGGTCCCGGGCGACAACCTTGACCGATCGAAATCCATCGATCTGGTTTATATAGTCACGCACTGCCCGCACCTGATCCACCTCATCCGCCCTTCGCGCGCCATCAGAGAAGACCACCAGATCCGTCTCGATTGAACCCTCGTTGGCCCGCAAAGCCTCCACCGTCAGCTTCAGATGATCCAACCGACGATAGACGAAAAGCGCAACCGGTGACCGACCAAGACTCGAGCCCATCGGAACTCCATTCGAATTTTTCATGGAGCGTCACCAGACTCCACCCGGCACTTCGCCCTGCCGGCACACATTGTCAGTTTTTCGCAACTCGTTGAAATCACGTTGAACGACGGACCAAAGCGTCCAAGCATCCTAAGGTTCGGCCGCATTACGGGCAGTATGACTGACAGCACAGGGCCACTCACGTACTGGCCTCCAAGAGATCGAGCACATGACGCGCCGGCTCGGTTAGCTATCCTTGCGGAATATGAGTGCGGTAATTTGCTCCGAGAGCAATCCAAACATGAAGGTTATCAAGCCGCCGGTCAGGAGCACTGCAGTCATATTCGTCAAGCGTCCGAATTCCAGATACGTATAGGCGTAGTAGCACGCAGCCAAAATCCCCTGAACCATTGCGACCGGGAAAAATATCTTAAGCGGCGAATACAGTGTGCACAGCCTAAAGATGATCAGAAAAAATTTGACACCGTCCCGCCATAGCTTGAGATGGGATTTTCCGCGGCGTTGCGCCGCACGTATCGGGATATATTCTACAGTGTATCCGGTACGGAAAAACGCCATGGTGATCGTCGTTGGATAAGAGAAGCCGTTTGGCAGCAGGAACAAGAATTCCCTGAATTTTCGGGCGTCTACCGCCCGAAATCCGGACGTAAGGTCAAGCACTTTGTGGCCAGTGATCCAAGTCGCAAGCCGGTTATACAACCAGTTGCCGGTGTGACGAAAAATGCTGGCTTGCGACGCTGAATCCCTCGCCCCGATTGCCATATCTGCACCAGCTTCGATGCTTTCGAGCAAACGAGGAATATCCGCAGGTGAGTGCTGACCGTCACCATCCAGAAAAACGATCACTTGCCTCGACGCCGCGCGGGCACCCGTCTTGATCGATGCCCCATTGCCCTTGGAATAGCGATGTGAAATGACTTTCGCGCCACTTGCAGACGCTTCCGCCGCAGTATCATCGGTTGAGCCATCGTCAACCACGATGACCTCACAATCTGGATGATTTCGCCTCACAGCCTCAACCAGGGCACCGATCGAGCGCCCTTCGTTCTTTGCCGGCATCACGACCGATATGCCACGACCCGCGATCGCTGCCGGAAGTTGTTCAAAATCACTGTCCATCCCAACTCCTTGATTCTGCGACTTACTGCTCCGGAGCAACCGCTTCGACCTCCTTGCCGCCTACGTCCTCTTCGCAGCTGATTTCCTGCAATTCACCGTACTCACCTTGCCCAGCATCAAGCAATCTGAAAGCTGCGGCCCCCTCACGCGTCACTGCACGTACCTTCCGCAGCACTTCCATCAGTGAATCCCACTCATTCAGGCAGGGATTATCGTAGAAACACTCGGCTAGTTTCTGCTGGGCTTGATGATTTGGAAGGAATCACACTCAAGCAGATTTGCACACCCCCTTCAACGCCGAGGACAGGCAAGTGCTTCAGATATCGACGGAATCCGTTCGTTGGCCGCCTCGACAAATTGCCAATAGGTATCTGCATCTTCGTTGCGCAATTTCCCGTCGCAATCCAGAGCACTCAATCGCGCCAAGGACATTCTCAATTTTTCGTCATTTCCCAGAATCCACGAGAAATACACGGACATGATGCTCCCCGTCGCGTCCGTCGGATTTCGTGCCACCAGGAACTCGGCATACGCCAATGCGTGGTCATAGCGCCGCAGGGCATTTTCGACCTTCGCCATGGACGCAGCGACTGTTGGCGTCATGTAAAGGCCGCGCGACATCCGATCGTACATCATATCCGCGAGCCTGCGACTTGAGGTTGGATCACAATTTCCGTCGACGATATGTTCAGCCACGATTTTCAGGGCCTCGTTGGAGGATTCATCGTTCAACTGCCCGACGTTGGCGCCGAGGCTTTCAATTATATGCTCCGGTGCCTTGCTTTTTGCGGTGCAGTAAAGGCCAAGCCGACGAAGCGCCCGTGCAGGTTCGCTTATGCCGCCCAATTCCGCTGCGACATCGCTGAACTGAACGGCTTGCTCAGGAAATCCGCCTTCGGCTAGAACTATTGCCATATTTGCATTGGCTCTCTGCGAGCGCGGATGCTCCTCGATATTCCTGATCACCAACAGGTACTTGTTGCTCCACCACGTGGACTGAACACCGAGATTGATCGCCGCGACGATCACACTGCCAACCAACGCCAGTCTTGCCGGCGTCGCCAGCGCATGCACATTGCGACCAATGGCTTCGAGGGAGGAAACAAATGCGATCGCAAGCCCCGCTGCTGGCAAGTAGTTCCGATGCTCGAAATACAGTTCCAGGGGAAATATGGTCGACTCGAGCAGATGCCCCGCAAGGAAGAACGCGACTCCATATGCCACGAGATTCCTTCGTCTACTCAGTATCTGCCAGCCCGACCAGGCTGCGAGCAATGTCACCCCAGCTACCGCAATCAATGTGGAGCCAGGATCGAGCAGGCTTCTGGAAATCTCGACATCGTCGTGAAACAGACCGTAACCGCGGTCGCTTGGCACTAGAAACCCAAAAATGTAATCCCAAAGAATGCGCGCCTCGGTAAGCACGCGCTCCGACATCGAGAATTCGCGCCGGGAGTAGTCAAAGAATCCTCCGCCGAATCCACTGACGATGGCAAACACGGCAACCAAAATCGCCGCAAATGCACCAGCGATCAACCTACGCTCGCCACTCAGGTAGCGTGCGCTCGGGCTTGCGGGACGGTAAACGCCGAGTTCCGTGAGCAATATCAAAGGGATCACGACCAGTGCGTTTTCCTTGCTTAATACCGCCATTATCGCGAGCAATACGACCAACGCCGCCGCAAAAGCAGACTTCACGTGATACCGCCCCCAAGCATCACGACTTTTGCAGTAGGCCACCAACGCGCCGAGCACAAACAGCGTGGACAACTGGGTCATCCGTTGGACCGCGTAGAGCACGGTGCTCGTGAACAACGGGGACATGAGCCAAAACGCGGCCACCGACACGGCGAACACCGGCGGAGCAGCTAACTCGCGGCGGCGTGCCACGAGATAGCTGAACCATAGCAACACGCAACCAGTTAAAAGGTGCAGCGCAAGGTTGTGGAGCTTGAAGTAAAAGGGCGAAAACCCGCCTTGAGCGAAGGTAGCGGCAAAGGAAAGCATCGAGACGGGCCGCCCCAAAGGTCCCGCGATGTTGCCCTGAACCACGTCGCCCAGGTAATGGGCACTCGTATCGAGCGATTCCAGGTGCCTGAGATTGGCCCCATCGTCCAACAGGAAAGGGCCGACAAGTCCAGGCCAGTACAACCAGGCACACACGCCCAGGAGACCCCACCAGAGGACTCCGACCGCGACGGTCCTTCGCAAACCGTTCATGGCGAGAGTGAACTGCTCAATCGACGCAAGTTGGTCAACTGCGCATGGTATGTATCCTTCGCATAGATCGCCCGAAGCGTATCCAAGGCAGCTGGCAGGTCTCCGCTCTGCAGCTGCCACCTCGCCAGCAGGTAATGAGCCGCGAACTGCTGCGAGGCTATTGAAGGCGTCGCCTTCAGCAGCGCAGCGGCGCGTTCGGGATCGTCCCGGGCCTCAGCTAGATAGCTAGCCCTCATCAGTGCGGGATACTCTTGCGGCATCCCCGGTCTGCCTGCCAGCCGGTTTACGACCTCAGCGTATTCTTCGTCACTTGTTACACAGAATCGCCTGACACTACAGTTCTTAAAAAATACGAGGGCATTGTAGTCAGTAGGGAGCAGCACGGGCTTGTCGATGGCCGCAAGGAAAACGGTATAGATCTGCCCGTGACGACTTCCACCAAGGTATTTGCCATCGATGTACAGCAGAGTTACGAGCGCAACCAGATCATCCGGATCGATTTCCAGCATCCGACCGTAATAGTGCTCTGCCACGAGAATCGCTTGCTTTTGCTTTTCGGGAGCAATCGCACCATCGGCCATCCGCAAATGCACATTAGCGAAGTGATATCGACTGCGTAGTGAGTCCGGATGGGCCTTCAACTGGTGCGCCGCGAGCATCACTTCATCGCCCCACAGATTCGCACGCATCGCCAATGGAATGAGCAGAATGCCTCCTACCAGCACGGTCAAGCTCAGGCCGAACGCATTCCCGGGACGCCTCCTGAAGAGCATCCACAGTGCATCCGCCAAGAGCACGGCAAATCCAAGAATTGCGGCATAATTTCTGTGCTCGTAAACCATTTCCAAGGGAAGAATGGATGATTCCATGCCGTGCGCGACCAGATACCAGGCGAACGCAAACGCGACCAGTGGCAAACGCCGAGCACAGGCAGGAATGAGCACGGCGACGATAGCCGCCCACGCGATGACAGAGACTGCCACGAGCGGCTCCCAAAGCGAACGGGCAATTGCGATGTCATCATGGTGCAAGCCGCTGGCCGGTGCGCTTGGGACAACCAGCCAGTACAAGTAGAGCCACAAAACCTTTGCCTGCGTAAGCAGCCGTTCTGCGAGCGTGAACTCCCGAATCGCATACATTTCCTGCATCGAATCCGGATGCACAACGCTTAGATATAGCGTCGCAATCAGCAACGGTAGAGTCAAAGCCAGTACAAAAGCGCCGCGGAATACGGTGTTAACCTGGCCGCCCGCACGGAATTGAAAGAAGATGACTTCGATCACCATTAGCAGCCATGGAGCCAAGAGTGCATTCTCTTTCGCCAGCCCCCCCAGCAACGTGGTCAGCGTGACCAGAGTCACAGTGTTGACGACGGTTTCTGCATCAAATCCGCGCTCCAGAGCGCGAATTCGGCCGCGCACATAAATGATCACCCCAATCAGAACAAAGGTGAACGAAAGTTCCGTCATCCGCTGCACAGTGTGCAGCACCGCGGGCAACTGGATCGGATGAAGGAGAAATATCGCTGCAGCGATCAGCGCTATCCAACAGGAACCCTCGCGGTGCGCGCGCTGGGCCAACTGCGGCGCCGACCTATACAGCAGGGACACGCAAACGAAAACTAGCGCCGCGTTGACGCAGTGAATCAGCAGGTTCGTCAGGTTAAAAGGAAACGCGGAATCGAGCCCGGAGATCGCCGCGTTTGCAGCGAAGCTCAACATCGACAATGGCCGTTTCAGTGGCCCGGTGTCGGAACTGAGCGCAGCCGAGAACCACTCGTCGAAGCCGAAGGTATGAAAGCGCAGCAGCGGATTGTCGCGAATTGTCGGCGTGGAGTCGAAGATGAACGGGCCCCACAATCCTGGCCAATAAGCGGCCAATGCCGCGAACAGGCACGCACAGGCAAAGCCGCATTGCCTTGGCGTCAGGAAATCGCTTTCGGTTGGCGCCGCCCCCCGGCTCATACTTGACGTATCGCGATCTTTCACTGCATGCGTGCAGTACGGTTGGGCACGAAGAAAAAAAGGCGCCCGGAACACTCCGGGCGCCTTCCGTCTCCCTGGACGTGCGTTCTCAATCAGCGGCAGCTAGCGGGCAGGTACTTCGGCGGCAGCGGCTGGGAGTTACCGGCCTTGCACCTCCAAATGACCGTGCCATTAATGGTGTCGACAACCGAAAGCTGGAACGAGTTAAACGAACTCGAAGAGTCGCCGCCCAGGTTGCCTTCGTTCATCACGATGGTGAGCAGGCCACCGTTGGCCGCATTCCAGGTGCCCATCTTTATGCTCTTCACGAGATCCGTGCCAACGTTGACGTCGATCCCGGCCTCGTTTGCGTCAAGAGGGAATTTACCCCGCGCCACAAAGAACTCTGCGATAGTCGTCTTGGCTTCGGCGGACTTCGCCAGACCTTCAGACACCTTCGCCCGCACCGTGTAATCCTGATACGCCGGCAACGCCACCGCCGCCAGGATGCCCACGATCGCGATCACGATCATCAATTCGATGAGGGTAAAACCCTTCTGTACTTGCTTCATGTGTCTGCTCCTTCGGTTTGCAGAGAGTTTGGTCAGTGCCGGACTTGAATATAGAACCGATTCCGGTTCACGCAAGGAGCACATCAAGTCCTGTGCCAATATCGTGTCGCCCCAAAAATTTTTTTTTTATCAATGCGTTATGTGCAGGCGACGATCCTGTGCAGTTTACTCGGCAGCCAAAACGCGCGCTCCGGGGAAGCAGTCGCTGCCAAATTGCGCCGGGGGCTGACAAATTTTGTCAGGGCTTGAGCGAGCATTTGATGGTTCTGCGCGCTACACAACGGTATTGGTCGCGGGCGTGGCCCGCTCCTGCGGGATGGGGAAACCATGCGTGGTTCACATATAAATGAAGGGGGTGGTGGCGTCCGGGCGGGGTGCGGTTCAGTTGCTATACTTTCGGCCGATGTGCCCGAACCACGGCTGAATAAAAGCAGATGAACGTCAATGCATTGCCCCCGCTGACCGGTCTCGCCAGGCGACTGGTTCACGACGGGATCCTGGACGAGCCGGTGGCGCGCAGCGCGCTGCAGGACTCGCGGCAGAAGAAGGCGCAGTTCGTCGCCCACCTCGTCGAGAACGATCTGGCCGACAGCCTGCGCGTGGCCGAGGCGGCGTCGGACGAGTTCGGCACGCCGCTCCTCGACCTGTCGGCGTTCAACATGGACATCGCGCCGAAGAACCTGGTCGATGCCAAGCTCGTCGAGAAGCACCACACCATCCCCCTGTTCCGGCGCGGCAACCGCCTGTACCTGGCGGTGTCCGACCCCACCAACCTGCACGCGCTGGACGAGATCAAGTTCCACACCGGCATCAGCACCGAGGCCATCCTGGTTGACGAGTCCGCGCTGTCGCGGGCGCTGCAGAAGTTCCTGAAGGCCGCCGAAGAGGCCGCCGGGAGTGCCTTCGGGAGCCTGGAGGGCATAGGTCTCGAGGATCTCAAGCTCGACGCCGAGGGCGGCCAGACCCAGGACGAAGGCGAGGTCACGACCGAAGCCGACGAGACACCCATTGTGCGCTTCGTGCACAAGGTGCTGCTGGACGCCATCCGCGGCGGCTCCTCGGACGTCCACTTCGAACCCTACGAGAAGACCTACCGCATCCGCTATCGCACCGACGGCATCCTGCACGAGGTAGCCAAGCCGCCCGTTGCACTGGCGCCCCGCCTGGCCGCGCGCCTCAAGGTGATGGCGCAACTCGACATTTCCGAGCGCCGGGTGCCGCAGGACGGTCGCATCAAGATGCGCCTGAGCCGCACGCAGGCCATCGACTTCCGGGTCAACACCCTGCCGACCATCTACGGCGAGAAGGTCGTGCTGCGTATCCTCGACCCGGCCAGCGCCCAGCTCGGCATCGAGGCACTGGGCTTCGAGCCCTACCAGCGCGACCTGTACATGAAGTACCTGTTCCAGCCGCAGGGCATGATGCTGTTCACCGGCCCCACCGGCAGCGGCAAGACGGTGTCGATGTACACCGGGCTGGGCATCCTGAACACCGACGAGCGCAACATCTCCACCGCCGAGGATCCGGTGGAGATCAACATGTCGGGCATCAACCAGGTGCACGTGAACCCCAAGGTGGGTCTCACCTTCGCCGAGGCGCTGCGCTCCTTCCTGCGCCAGGACCCCGACATCATCATGGTCGGCGAGATCCGTG
>CAZGQB010000008.1:0-20673 GCA_964527055.1 uncultured Sulfuritalea sp. | reverse complement strand
TGTACTTCTCGCACGGCGGCTGCGGCTTCTACCATGCCGTGGTGCAGATCGCGCAAAAGCGCGCCGGTTGGGCCAAGCAGGCGCTGATGGCGGCCTTCGCCGCGTTTCCGCCGCTGAAGATGGTCACCGTGGTCGACGATGACGTCGACATCCGCAATCCCGGCGACGTCGAATGGGCGATGGCGACGCGGCTCGATCCCAAGCGCGGCATCCTGGTGATCGAGAATGTCTTCGGCCACGGCCTCAATCCGACCTTTCCCGATTACCTCGGCAGCAAGGTCGGCTTCGACGCCACGCGCCCCTTCCCGCACACGCCGAACTTCACCCGCGCCAGGGTCAAGCCGGCGTCGCTCGACGGGCTAGACATCGACGTTCCGGAAATTGGCTAAGGAAATAAGGTAAAACAGCAGGACACAACCGCCGCGCGGCCGGTCGCACGCGCAGACAAAAGGAGGAGACAGCATGAATCGCCGCAAAACAATTTCCGGATTGATCGCCGCACTGGGTGCCGGGCTGCTCGGCATGGGCTTGCCGCAAACCGCCGCGGCCGCCGAAATCAACCTGACCTACGCCTTCTTCGCCCCGGCCAAGACCTTCCCCGCCGTGCAGATGGCGCACTGGGCGCAGCAGCTGGCCAAGCGCACCAACGGCAAGGTCGACGTCAAGACCTTTCCCGGCGGCACCCTGCTCGGCGCCAAGGACATGTACGACGGCGTCACCAAGGGCGTGGCCGACATCGGGCTGGGTTCGCCGTCCTACGATCCGGGCCGCTTCCCGCTGACCTCGGGCGTAGCGCTGCCGGTCGGCTTCAGCAACGCGACGCAAGCCAGCCGCGCGCTGTGGGCGGTGACCAAGGAGTTCAAGCCCAAGGAATACGAAGGCTTCAAGGTGATCGCGATGTTCACCAACGAGCCGGGCTACATCATGAGCAAGACCGCGGTGAAGAGCGCCGCCGACCTCGCCGGCATGAAGCTGCGCGCCGCCGGCACCGGCGTGCCGGTGCTGAAGGCGCTGGGCGCGGCGCCGATCGGCATGCCGATGCCCGAAGTGCCGCAGTCGGTATCGACCGGCGTCATCAGCGGCGCCATGACCTCGCGCGAAGTGCTGCAGGACTTCAAGCTGGCCGAGTCGCTGAAGTTCGTCACCGACTACCCGACCGTGGTGGTCGCCTTCGCCGCGGTGATGGACCAGAAGAAATGGGACAAGCTGCCGGCCGACGTGAAGAAGGTGATCGACGAACTCGCCGAGGAAATGCCCGCCTGGACCGGCAATTACCACGACAACGAGAACGTCGGTGCGGCGATGGCCTGGGCCGCCAAGGACCACAAGCTGCAGGTGGTGCCGCTCGCCGCCGACGAGCGCGCGCGCTGGGATGGCAAGCTGAAGCCGATGGAAGACGAGTGGGTCAAGGAAATGTCCGCCAAGGGCCTGCCCGCCGCCGCCTACCTGAAGCGCCTGCACGAGCTGCGCGACCAGTTCGCGAAGAAGTAATGAGCTCCGCCGTTCAGCCCGGCGCGGACGTCGCGCCGGACGGTGTGATCCACCTCCTCGACCGGGCCAGCGCCTTGCTCAACGAAGGCCTGGCCTGGGCGGCGGCGGCGATGCTGGGCGCCATGATGCTGTTCTCGGTGGCCGACATGGTGATGCGCGGCTTCGGCGTCACCGTGGCCGGTTCCTACGAGGTGATCGGCTGGCTCTCGGCGGTGGCGATGGCGCTGGCCCTGGGCACGGTGCAGCGCCACAAGGGTCACGTGGCAATGGAACTGGTGGTGGTCAAGATGGGCCGGCGCAGCCGGGCGCTGACGGAGGCGCTGATGGCCCTGGTTTCGCTTGCGCTGTTCGCCGTGGTGGCCTTCTACGTGGCGCGCTACGGCCGCGTGCTGCACGAAACCGGTTCGCTCTCGGAAACCCTGCGCATCATCGTCTATCCCTGGGTCTATGTCGTCGGCCTCGGCTGTGCGGGGCTGACGCTGGCCCTGCTGGTGGATTTCCTGCGCTCGGTGACGGCCTTGATGGCCGCGCTGCGCCACTGAAAGGGCGGTAAATGGATCCCCTGATCGTGGCCGTGATCGGCCTGGTGCTGATGTCGCTGCTGATGCTGCTCGGCATGCCCATCGCATTCACCATGCTCGCCGCCGGCTTGCTGGGCAACGCCTACCTGCTTTCGGTGCCCGCCGCCACCCATCTTGCAGCAACCAATGTCTGGGAGCAGTTTTCCTCCTACGGCCTTTCGGTGATTCCGCTGTTCGTGCTGATGGGGCAGTTCGCCTATCGCGCCGGCACCACCGAGCGCCTCTACCGGGCTGCCTACACTTGGGTCGGGCGCATGCCCGGCGGCCTGGCCTGCACCACGGTGGCCGCCAGCGCCGGTTTCTCGGCGATCTGCGGCTCGAATTCGGCGACCACGGCGACCATGGGCACCATCGCCATGCCGGAAATGCGCCGCTATGGCTACGATCCGGCGCTGTCCAGCGGCGCCATCGCCGTCGGCGGCACGCTCGGCGTGGTGATCCCGCCCAGCGTGGTGCTGATCGTGATCGCGGTGCAGACCGAGCAGTCGCTGCTGCGCCTGTTCCTCGCCGCCGTCATCCCCGGCCTGATCCTCACCGCGCTGTTCCTGCTGACCATCGTCTGGATGTGCATGCGCAATTCCGCCTTGGGCCCACTCGGTCCGCAGACCAGCTGGCGCGAAAAGCTGGTCGCACTCTCCGGTGTGGTCGAGGCGCTGCTGCTGTTTTCCCTGGTCATCGGCGGCCTCTACCTGGGCTGGTTCACGCCGACCGAGGCCGGTGCGGCGGGGGCCTTCGGCGCCCTGGCGATCGGCCTCGTGCAGCGCAGCCTGGATTTCAAGGGCATCGTCCAGTCCATCGTCGAGAGCGTGCGCATCTCGGCCATGGTGGTGCTGCTGATCACCGGCGCCGTGCTCTTTGGCCGCTTCCTCACCGTCTCGCGCCTGCCCTTCGAACTTGCCGAATGGGCGGCGGCGCTGCCGGTGGCGCCCTTCGTCATCCTGCTGGTGGTGCTGGGCATCTACCTCGCCGGCGGCATGCTGATGGATGCGCTGGGCTTCCTCGTCGTCACCATTCCGATCTTCTTTCCGCTCGGTGTCGCGCTCGGTTACGACCCGGTCTGGTACACGGTGATCCTCACCGTCGTCACCACCATGGGTGCCGTGACGCCGCCGGTGGGCGTCAATGTCTTCATCGTGCATGGCCTCGCGCCGGAGATACCGATCCACACCATCTTCCGCGGCGTGATGTATTTCATGATCTCGTTCGCGCTGTGCATCCTGATGATGTGGGTCTTCCCGGTCACAGTAACCGGCCTGCCGAACTGGATGCTGGGGGCCGGATAAAAGTCGGCGCTGGCGGCACGGCGGCTGACGCCGCGCCGCCAGCGCCGTTGCTGCGACATCGAGCCGGCACAGGCACTATCATTCGACAATGCCGATGCCCGCCACGCCGCTAAAGCTTCTCTCCGTCATCCCGCCGATGACGCAGCTGAATACCCCGTATCCGTCGACCGCCTACCTGACCGGTTTCCTGCGTTCGCGCGGCTACCCGGCGGTGCAGGAAGATCTCGCCCTTGCTTTGGTGCTGCGCCTGTTCTCGCCCGACGGCCTGCGCGCTGTGCACGAGTGCATCGAGGCCATGCCCGCCAAACAGCGCACGCCACGGGTGCTGGCCTTCGAGCGGCAATTCGAACGCTACCTGGCGACCGTGGAAGCGGCGGTGGCTTTCCTGCAGGGGCGCGATCCGTCCGTCGCGCATCGCATCGCCGGCCGCAATTTCCTCCCAGAAGGGCCGCGTTTCGCGCCGCTCGAGGCTTATGTCGGCGAGGAAGGCGGCGATCCGCTGGCCTGGGCTTTTGGCGCGCTGGGCGTGACGGACCGCGCGCGGCACTTCGCCACGCTCTACCTCGACGATGTCGCCGACGTGCTGCGCGAGGCGGTCGATGCGCGCTTCGAGTTTGTCCGCTATGCCGAATCGCTGGCGCAAAGCCAGGCTTCATTCGATCCTCTGGCAAAGGCACTGGCCGCGGCGGAGAACCTGGTCGACCGCACGCTGCGCGAGCTGACGCTGGGCGCCGTGCGGCGACACGCGCCCAATCTGGTGCTGGTGTCTACGCCCTTTCCCGGCAATGTCTATGGCGCCTTCCGCATCGCCCAGGCGATCAATGCGCACGACGCCTCCATCGTCACCGTGCTCGGCGGCGGCTTCGTGAACACCGAGTTGCGCGAACTCGCCGAGCCGCGGGTCTTCGACTTCTTCGACTACGTCATGCTCGACGACGGCGAGCGCCCCCTGCTGGCGCTGCTCGAACACTTGCGCGGCGAGCGCCCGCAAGAGCGGCTGGTGCGCACCTTCCTCTGTGACGACCAGGGCGTGCGCTACGTCGATGCCAAAGAACCCGACATCCCCTTCGCCGAAGCCGGCACGCCGACCTGGGACGGCCTGCCGCTCGACCGCTACCTGTCCTTGCTGGACATGCTGAATCCCATGCACCGGCTCTGGTCCGACGCGCGCTGGAACAAGCTCACCGTGGCCCACGGCTGCTACTGGAAAAAGTGCAGCTTCTGCGACGTCTCGCTCGACTACATCTCGCGCTACGAAGCGGTTGCGGCGACGACGCTGGTCGACCGCATCGAGGCCATCATCGCCGAAACCGGGCAGACCGGCTTCCATTTTGTCGACGAGGCCGCTCCGCCGAAGGCGCTCAAGGCGCTCGCCGCGGAACTGCACAAGCGCAACCGGGCGATCTCGTGGTGGGGCAATATCCGCTTCGAGAAATCCTTCACCCCGGAACTCTGCGTCGAGCTGGCCGACAGCGGCTGCATCGCCGTGTCGGGGGGGCTGGAAGTGGCTTCCGACCGCCTGTTGAAACTGATGCAGAAGGGCGTCTCGGTCGACCAGGTGGCGCGCGTCACGCAGGCCTTCACCGAGGCCGGCATCCTGGTCCATGCCTATCTGATGTACGGCTTCCCGACGCAGACCGTGCAGGACACGGTCGACGCCCTCGAATACGTGCGCCAGCTGTTCGCCGCGAACTGCATCCAGTCGGGCTTCTTTCATCGCTTCGCCTGTACCGTGCATTCACCGGTCGGCCTCCATCCGGAGCAGTTCGGCGTCAGGCTCAAGCCGCTGCCGAAGGTGAGCTTCGCGAAAAACGACGTCGGCTTCATCGATCCGACCGGTGTCGACCACGATGCGCTGGGCATCGCGCTGAACAAGGCGCTCTACAACTACATGCACGGCATCGGTCTCGACCAGGACGTGCGGGGATGGTTCTCCGGCCGGGTGCCGAAGACGACGGTGCCGCGGCACTTCATCGCGCGGGCCTTGGGCGCATGAAGCAGGACGCGCCGGAACCGCCGTGGCATATCCCGGATGCCGAGCTGCATCCCTCGCTGCTGGTGCGCGTAGTGCTGCTGGTCCTCGGCAGCATCGCGCTGCTGCTCGGCATCATCGGCATCGTCGTGCCCGGACTGCCGACCACGCCCTTTATCCTCGTCGCCGCGGCCTGCTACGCGCGCGCCTCGGAACGCTTCTACCGCTGGCTGCTGCGCAATCCGACCTTCGGCCCGCTGATTGCCGAATGGCGCCGGCACCGCAGCATTCCGTACCGCGTCAAGTGGCTGGCGATCGTCCTGATGAGCCTGACCATCTGCGCCTCGATCTGGACTTTTGCCGGGCGACCCTGGCTGCAGGGAATGCTGGCGTTCATTGGCATTGCCACGGCGATCTGGCTGTGGCGCATCCCTTCGCGCGACCAGCCGCACCGGCAGGGGTAAAATTTGCCCGATACACGCAAACAAGGGAGTCCGCATCATGGCGAAGTACAGTACCGAATCCATCCGCGCCGTCGCCCTGGTCGGCCACGGCGGGGCCGGCAAGACCACGCTGGCCGAGGCCCTGCTGTTCAAGGCCGGCGCCATCGTCGCCAAGGGCAGCGTCGAGAAGGGCAGCAGCGTCTGCGACTTCGACGCCCAGGAAAAGTCCGCGGGCCATTCGCTGAATTCGGCGCTGGTAAATTTTGCCGCCGAAGGCGTGCATATCCACCTGATCGACACGCCCGGCTATCCCGATTTCGCCGGGCAGGCGGTCGCCGCCCTGGCCGGGGTCGACACCGCGATCGTCGTCATCAACGCCCAGACCGGCATCGAACTCGCCACCGAGCGCATGATGCGCGCGGCGCAGGCGCGCGGCCTGGCGCGCATGATCGTGATCAACAAGATCGATGCCGACAATACCGATCTGCCCGCCCTGGTGGCCGGCATTCGCGAGCGCTTCGGCAAGCAGTGCCTGTTGCTCGATCTTCCCGCGCATGGCAGCCAGGACGTGGTCGAGGTGCTGGAGCACGACGGCGGCCCGAGTGATCCAATGAGCGATTTCGATTCCGTGGCGCACGCCCATCGCGAGCTGATCGACCAGTTGGTCGAAGAGGACGAGTCACTGCTGGCGCGCTACCTGGAGGAAGGCAAGGACCCGAGCGCGGCCGATCTGCATGCACCCTTCGAGAAGGCCCTGCGCGAAGGCCACCTGATCCCCATCCTGTTTACCTCGGCGCGCACCGGCGCCGGTATCGGCGAACTGCTGCACGTGCTGGCCGCGCTGGCGCCGAATCCGGCGGAAGGCAATCCGCCGCCGTTCTTCAAGGGCGAACCGGGTCAGGATGCCGAGGCCTTCGCCGCCGTGCCCGATGCGGGCAAGCATGTGCTGGCCCACGTTTTCAAGGTCATTGCCGATCCTTACATGGGCAAGGTGGGGATATTCCGGGTGCATCAGGGCACGATCAGGAAGGACAGCCAGCTCTTCGTCGGCGACGGCAAGAAGCCCTTCAAGGCCGCCCACCTCTACCAGCTCCAGGGCAAGGACTATGTCGAGGTCGACAGCCTGCTGCCGGGCGACATCGGCGCCATCGCCAAGGTCGAGGAAATCGACTTCGATTCCGTACTGCACGACTCGCACGACGAGGACCACATCCACTTGAAGCCGCTGGAGTTCCCCAGGCCGATGCAGGGACTGGCCGTCGAAACCAGGAAGAAGGGCGACGAGCAGCGCCTGTTCGACATCCTGCACAAGCTGGAGCTGGAAGACCCCTGCTTCGAGGTCGAGCGCCATCCGACCACGCACGAGACCGTGATCCGGGGTTTGGGCGAAATGCACCTGCGCTACAAGCTGGAAAAGATGGCGACCCAGTTCAAGCTCGAACTCGACACCCGGCCGCCGCTGATCCCCTATCGCGAAACCGTCACCGCCAACGCCGATGGACATTGCCGGCACAAGAAGCAGTCGGGCGGTGCCGGCCAGTTCGGCGAGGTGTATCTGAAGATCGAGCCGCTGCAGCGCGGTGCCGGCTTCGAGTTCGTCGACCACGTCAAGGGCGGCGTGATACCGGGTGTATTCATGGCCTCGGTGGAGAAAGGTGTGCACCAGGCGCTGAGCGATGGCGTGGTCGCCGGATTTCCGGTGCAGGATATCCGCGTCATCGTGTACGACGGCAAGACCCATGCGGTGGACGGCAAGGACATCGCCTTCGTCACTGCCGGCCGCAAGGCCGCGGTGGAGGCGATCCGCGCCGCCGGTCCGATCGTGCTGGAGCCCATCGTCAGCATCGAGGTCGTCGCCCCCGAGGCGGCGATCGGCGACCTGACCGGCGACCTGTCGAGCCGGCGCGGCCACATCACCGGCACCAGTCCGCGTCCGGGCAATACGGCCTCGATCACCGGCGAAGTGCCGCTGGCCGAGATCACCGACTACGCCTCGCGCCTGAAGTCGATGACCGGCGGCCAGGGCTCCTACAACATCGAGTTCATCCGCCATGCGCAAGTGCCGCCGCAAGTGCAGCAGAAGCTGGCGGCCGCGTTCAGGCCGCAGGAAGAGGAAGATTGAGCGGGACGTGATCTGGCTGGAGCCCGTTGCACTCCGTCCGTCGCCTTTCGATTGAAAAGTCGGCGCTGGCGACACGGCGCCGCACACTGCCGACGCGATCAGTGGCCCAGCCGGATCTCGAAACGGACACCGTCGGCCGTGGCATGCGCGGAAATCTCTCCGCCGTGGGCCCGGACGATGGAACGCGTGATGGCGAGGCCGAGGCCGGCGCCTTCGTTACTGCGGTGCCGCGACGGGTCGGCACGGTAGAAGCGATCGAAGATGCGTGACAGGTGTTCCGGCGGGATCGGCTCGCCGTTGTTTTCGATGGCGAGCATCGCGCCCCTGTCTGTCAGCCCGATGGCGACCCGTATGCTGCCCCCCGCTGGCGTGTGGCGAATGGCATTCGAGAGCAGGTTGGCCAGTGCCCGGCGCAGCATGAGTTTGTCGCCGGATATCTGTCCGCTACCTTTCAGAGAAAGCTGGAGACTCTTTTCCTCGGCCAGGGCATCGAAGAAATCGAACAACTCGCGCACCTCGTTCGCCAGGTCCACCGGTTCGCGACTGGGCACCACCAGGCCGTGCTCGGCCTGCGCCAGGAACAACATGTCGCCGACCATGCGCGCCAGGCGCTCGTATTCCTCGGCGTTGGACGCCAGCACCTCGCGGTACTCGTCGGGGCTGCGGGCGCGGGTCAGCGCGACCTGGGTTTGGGTCATCAGGTTGCTGATCGGCGTGCGCAATTCGTGAGCCAGGTCGGAAGAAAAATCCTTGAGCCGTTGAAACGAATCTTCGAGGCGGGCCAGCATGTCGTTCAGGGTTTCCGCGAGAGCGGCCAGTTCGAGCGGAACCGCATCGAGTGGCAGGCGATAGTCGAGACGGCTGGCGGTGACTCCGGCCGCGCCCTGGCGGATGGCGTGCAGGGGTGCCAGGCCGCGCCTGACCGCGGCCCAGCCGAGCAGGCCGGCCAGCGCCGCGGCGACGGCGACGAACAGCCACAAGGTGCGCCGGAACGAGGCCATGAAATGCTCGTGGTGCGTGATGTCCACCGCCACCGCGACCAGCACCGGCGAGCCGCCCGGAATACCGGTTGGCAGCAGCGCCGAAATGCCGCGTCGCGGCTGCCGGCCGGAAGGCCCGTCCTGCTGCCAGAACTCGGGACGAGGCGGATTCGTGACGGCATTGCGTGCCAGCAGTGTCGGCGGAAAGCCGACGCCCGCAGTGGCGAACAGGGTCTGTCCCGCGGCATCGCGTACCACGACGTCGAGATCGTGATGGCCGACCAGCGCATCCTCGAGCTGCGCCGGCAGGGTGGCGAACTCGGCCGGCGCCTGGATTTTTTCCAGCAGGTGGGCGGCCAGATGCAGTTTGCCGTTCATCAGGTCCATATCCTGCTCGACGAAGTGCTGTTCGACGGCATTGCCGATCAGCAGGCCGAGCGCCAGCAGCACCGCGGTCGATGCCGATGTGAACAGCAGGGTCAGGCGCAGGGTGATGGACGTGCTCCGAGTTCTCGGCGCACGTCGATGATGGCTACGGCACCCCCTCCCATCCTCCCCCGCCGAGCGGGGGAGGTGACCGTTCCCTCCCGCCTTGGGGCGGGGAATGGGGGGTGGGGGCGCGCTCATCCGGCCTCGTCTTCCAGCACATAACCCATGCCGCGCACGGTGCGTATGAGTTTCGGCTCGAAGCCGTCGTCCATTTTTGCGCGCAGGCGACGCACCGCCACTTCGATGACATTGGTGTCGGAATCGAAGTTCATGTCCCATATCTGCGAGGCGATCAGCGAACGCGGCAGCACTTCGCCGCGGCGGCGCAGCAGCAGTTCGAGCAGGGCGAATTCCTTGGCCGTGAGGTCGATGCGCTGGCCGCCGCGCGTGACCCGGCGGCGCAGCAGATCGAGTTCGAGATCGGCGACGCGCATCTGCTCCGCTTCCTTGTTGCGGCTGCCCCGGCGCAGCAGGGTGCGCACCCGCGCCAGCAGTTCGGCAAAGGCAAAGGGTTTCACCAGGTAATCGTCGGCGCCCAGTTCGAGGCCCTTGACGCGGTCCTCGACCTGATCGCGTGCGGTGAGGAACAGCACCGGCATCTCGCGTCCGGCACGGCGCATGCCGGCCAGCACCTGCCAGCCATCCAGCCCGGGAAGCATCACGTCGAGGATCGCCAGGTCGTAGTCGCCGGTCTCGCCCAGATGCAGGCCATCGATGCCATCGCGCGCCAGGTCGACACCGAAGCCGGCCTCGACCAGCCCCTGCCTGAGGTAGTCGCCGGTTTTTGGCTCGTCTTCGACAACCAGAATCTTCATGGTGTTTTTTTGTTGTGCCGGCGCTCCGGCTCTGCTGCGATTGTGCCCTTGTCGGCTTGACGCCCGACAAAGATTACAGAAATGTAATCCAGGCGTCAGCTTCCGGTCGGGAAGTCATTTGCAGAATGCTTGCCACGCGTCGCTGAAGGAAAACCTGTCATGAAACCGATCCGTATCGCCCTCGTGCTGGTCCTGCTATCGACCGCCACGGCCTTCGCCCAGATCGCGCCCAAGGTCGAAGTATTCAAGAGCGCCAGTTGCGGTTGCTGCGGCGCTTGGGTCGAACACATGCGCCAGAACGGATTTCAGGTCATCGCTCATGATGTCGGCGATGTTCCTGCGGAACGTAAAAAGCTCGGCATGCCCGACCGCCTTGGTTCCTGTCACAGCGCCAAAGTTGGCGGCTATGTGATCGAAGGCCATGTGCCGGCAGCGGACATCCGCCGTCTGCTCAAGGAAAAGCCGAAAGCGCTGGGTCTCGCTGTGCCCTCAATGCCACCCGGCTCGCCCGGCATGGAAGGTCCCAGGGCAATCCCCTACGACACGCTGCTGGTTGCCCGTGACGGCACGACCCGTGTTTTTGCCAGCCACTGAAGCATGGACATGATATTGCGTCGTTGGCAAAGGCAACTGCTCATCTGCGCTACCAGTCTGATTTTCAGCCTGCCGGGTTATGCGGCAGATGTTCAGTCCGCGCGATCCGGCCTGGCTCAGGCGCTGGAGCAAGCCTGGCGGCTGCATCCCCAGGCTGCGGCGCTGGAGGCCCGCGAGGCCGAGGCTCGCGCCGCACAGGATATCGCTGCCGGCCTGACGCCGGAGCCGGGCTCGGTCAGCTTCGGTAGTATTGGCGACCGCCTCAACCGCAATCAGGGAAAGCAGGAATACGAAGTCGAGCTGGCGACATCGCTTTGGCTGCCGGGACAAAGGGCGGCACGCGAAGCCGAGGCGAGCAGTCGCATCGATGAAGCCAGCGGCAGGCGCGCCGCCTTACGCCTGGAGCTGGCCGGCGAACTGCGCGACGCCTGGTGGGCGCTGGCCGCGGCGCGCAATGCCAAGGAGCTGGCCGTTCGTCGTCTCGATACCGCGCGCGCACTGGAAGCCGATGTGCGGCGCCGCTACACGGTCGGCGAACTGTCCCGCATCGACGCCAACCTGGCGCAGGGCGAAGTGCATGCAGCCGGCGCCGAGCTGATCGAGTCCGAAGCAACGCTGCTCCAGGCGGAACAGGCCTTGCGCACGCTGACCGGCGCGGTTGCGCCGGAGGACATGGCCGAAGAAGCGCCGACCACGCTGCGAACTTCGGGCGGTACCTCGGCTGCGTCCGAAACCCATCCTCTGCTGATGGTTGCCGCCGCTGCCGCGCGCAGCGCCCGTGCCAGGGTAACGGTGGCCGACGAATCGCGGCGTGCCGCGCCGGAACTGGCGCTGCGCGTAGTGCGCGAGCGCGACGATGACAGCGTGTCGTACGGCAACACGGTGGGCATACGCCTGAAAATTCCGTTTTCCTCGGGGGCCCAGGTGCGCCGCGAGACTTCGGCGGCGCAGGCCGAAGCCGACCAGGCCGATGCCGAGATGCTGCGCACCCAAACGCGCGTCCGGCTTGAAGCGGAACGCGCGCAGCGCGCCCTGGCAGCCGCAGAGCGTCAGTTGCTCATGGCGCAGGAGCGCCTTTCCCTCTCTGCCGAGAATCTGCATCTGAACGAAAAGGCTTTTTCACTCGGCGAATCCGACCTGGCGACGCTGTTGCGCATCCGCGCCGCGGCCTTTGACGCCGAATCCTTTCTCGGGCGCCAGCGTGTTGCCCGCGCTGCCGCGATATCGCGCCTGAATCAGGCCATGGGGGTCTTGCCGTGAAACAAATGAAAGCACTTTTCCTGGGGGCTGTCATCGCCTTGCCGGTATGGGCGGGCGGCGACAGCAGCGACGGCCATACCCATGCCGCGCCCGAACCCGTGCTGGCGGTGGCGGCCGCACCACGTGCAGTCGCCACGACCGAAGAGTTCGAAGTGGTTGCCGTTGTCGAAGGCAAGCACCTGATGGTGTATGTCGATCGGTTCGCCAGCAACGAGCCGGTAGCGAAGGCCAAGGTGGAGGTCGAGGGTGCGGGGCTGAAGGGATTCGCCAGTGAGGCCGCAGCGGGTACCTATGCCATGAATCTTGCGGCGGCCATCCCGCCGGGGAAGCATCCGCTGACCATTTCCATCGAAGCCGGCGACAGCACCGACCTGCTTTCAGCGACTCTCGACACGTTTGTTGCCACATCTGATGCTGTGCATGTGCATTACTGGAGCGAGTGGGTGGTCTGGAGTGTCGGCGCGCTGGTGCTGCTTGCCAGCGGCGCCCTGCTGGCCCTGAGGCGCAGCAGACAGAAAGCCGGGAGACCATGAAGATGAAAAGCTTGCAAGTTATGCTTGCCGCGACAGCGCTGGCATTCGCCGCCGCCGGTGTGCAGGCCCACGGCGACGAGGACCACAGCCAGGACGCGAAGAAGACCCCCGCCGCGCCGGGAAGCGCGACGCCGGGTACTCCGGCGGCATTGCAGCGCCTGGCAGACGGCAGCCTGTTCGTGCCCAAGCCGGTGCAACGCCAGTTGGGAATACGCACCCTGCCGGTCCGCATCGGCGATCTGGCGGCGACGGTCGAACTCAACGGCAAGGTCATCGCCGACCCGGATTCCGGCGGGCGTGTCCAGGCGGCGTTTTCCGGCAGCGTCATGCCCGGCCCCAAGGGCATGCCGGTACCTGGACGAAAGGTTGCCAAGGGCGAAGTGCTGGCCTGGCTGCGTCCGGTCGCCAGCACCATCGAACGCGGCAACCAGAGGTCGCAACTGGCGGAGCTGGAGGCCCAACTGGCGATCGCCGATGGGCGCGTCAAGCGCCTGGAGCAGCTCGAAGGGGCGGTGCCGCAGAAGGAAATCGAGGCGGCACGCATCGAACGCGATGCGCTGACAAAGCGCCGTGGCTTTGTCAGCGCCAGCGTCGATTCCGCCGAGCCCCTGCTGGCGCCGGCGGCGGGTGTGGTCAGTGCCTCGCACCACCTGGTGGCCGGTCAGATCGTCGATGCCCGGGAGGTCCTGTTCGAGATCGTCGATCCGGCCCGCCTCGCCGTGGAAGCCCTGGCCTACGATCCGGGGATAGGGGCGACGCTGGTATCCGCCAGTGCGCTGGCCGGGCAAAGCGCGCTGGAGCTCAAGTTCGTCGGTGCCGGTCGGCAGTTGCGCGAGCAGGCGCTGCCATTGTTGTTTCGCATAGTCGGCACCAACTCGATGGTGGCCGTCGGCCAGCCGGTCACGGTCGTGGTGCGTACGGCACATGAAATCAAGGGTGCAGCGGTGCCGCGCGCGGCACTGACAAAAGTCGGCGCCGGCGAGACGGCGGTTTGGGTGCATACCGAGGCCGAACGCTTCGCCATCCGCCGCGTGCGCCACCAGGCGCTGGATGCCGCCAATGTCGCCATTGCCGAGGGCCTGCGCGAGGGCGATCGCGTCGTGGTCGAGGGTGCCGGCCTGTTGTCGCAAGTGAGATAAGCGCGTGTTCGATTACATCATCCATGCCGCCCTCAAGCAGCGGCTGATCGTCCTCGGCGTCTCGCTGCTGTTGATGATCTACGGTGCGATCACCCTGCGCCAGATGCCGGTCGATGTTTTCCCCGACCTCAACAAGCCGACCGTAACGCTGATGACCGAGGCTGGCGGCATGGCGCCGGAGGAGGTCGAACAGCTGGTCACCTTCCCGGTCGAATCCAGCATGAACGGCATGCCCGGCGTGACGCGCGTGCGCTCGGTATCGGGTATCGGTTTGTCGATCGTCTATGTCGAGTTCGAGTGGGGCTCGGATATCTACCGCAACCGGCAGCAGGTCGCCGAACGCCTCAACCTGGTGCGTGAACAATTGCCGCCGGGCATCGTGCCCCAGCTCGGTCCGATCTCCTCGATCATGGGCGAGATACTGCTGATCGCCATTCCGGCGGACCCGGCCAAGGTTAGCCCGATGGCTGTTCGCGAGTATGCGGACTGGGTCATGCGGCCGCGCCTGCTGACCATCCCCGGTGTCGCCCAGGTGATCCCCATCGGCGGCGAAGTGCGCCAGTACCGCGTCGAGATCAAGCCTGCCCAGTTGCAGGCGCTGGGCATCGAGCGCGAAAAGCTGGAAGCCGCGCTGCGCGATTTCGGCGCCAACACCAGCGGCGGCTTCCTCGAAGCCCAGGGCCGCGAATGGCTGATCCGCCAGATCGGCCGCAGCTCGCGCATCGAGGACTTGCAAAACCTGGTGGTGAGCGTCAAGAACGGGCAGCCCATCCTGCTCAGGCAGCTTGCCGACGTCAAGCTGGCGCCGGCCATCAAGCGCGGCGACGGCAGCTACATGGGCAAGCCGGCGGTCATCCTGTCGGTGCAGAAACAGCCGGCCGCCGATAGTGTGACCCTGACCCGCGAAGTGGAAAGGGCGATCGCCGAACTGGGCAAGAGTCTGCCGGCTGGCGTCGAGGCCCCCGCCTTTCTGTTCAAGCAGGCCGACTTCATCGAGCACTCGGTGACCAATGTCGAGGAGGCCCTGCGCGACGGCGCGCTGATGGTCACGGTGATCCTCTTCCTGTTCCTGCTCAACGTGCGCACCACCGTCATTTCGCTGATGGCGATTCCGGTATCGCTGCTGGCCACGGCCCTGGTGTTCCACTACTTCGGCCTCTCGATCAATACCATGACCCTGGGCGGCCTGGCGATTGCCATCGGCGAACTGGTGGATGATGCCGTGGTTGGCGTCGAAAACGTGCTGCGCCGGCTGAAACTGAACCGGGCACTGGCCGCGCCGCGCCCGGTGGCCGAAGTCATCGCCGCCGCGACACTGGAAGTGCGTTCTGCCATCGTTTATGCCACGGTGATCATCGTGCTGGTGTTCGTGCCGCTGTTCGTCCTGCCCGGCATCGAGGGGCGCTTGTTCACGCCGCTGGGCATCGCCTACATCGTGTCGATTCTCGCCAGCATGTTCGTCTCGGTAACGCTGACGCCGGTGATGGCCTACTATCTGTTGCCGCGGATGAAGCAGCTGCATGCCGGCGACAGCCCGCTGGTGATCCGCCTCAAGCGCTGGGATGCGAAACTGCTGCACTGGTCTTTCAATCACGCGCGGGCCCTGCTGGTCGGCGCTCTGGTACTGGTGGTGATCGTCGCGGCGAGCGTGCCCTTCTTTCCGCGCTCCTTCCTGCCGCCGTTCAACGAAGGCACGCTGACGGTGAATGTGCTGCTCAATCCCGGCACTTCATTGGCCGAATCCAACCGCATCGGCACGTTGGCCGAGCAACTGGTGGTGCAAGTGCCCGAGGTCACCAAGGTCGGCCGTCGTACCGGCCGCGCCGAACTCGACGAACATGCCGAAGGCGTGCATTACACCGAGATGGACGTGGACCTGAAGGTGTCGAATCGCAGCCGTGAGCAGATCATCGCCGACATCCGGCAACGCCTGGCCAGCCTGCCGGCCGCCTCGAATGTCGGCCAGCCGATTTCCCACCGCCTCGACCATCTGCTGTCCGGCGTGCGTGCCCAGATAGCGCTGAAAATCTATGGCGACGATCTCGACACGCTGCGCGGCCTGGCGTCGGACATGCGTGAGCGCCTGGCGCGGATTCCCGGCGTAACCGACTTGCAGATCGAAAAACAGGTGCTGATCCCGCAGATCAAGATCCGCCTCGATTACGAGCAGGCCGCGCGTTACGGCGTCGCCCCCGGCAACCTGCTGCGCAGCCTGGAGCAGATGATCGAGGGCGAACAGATTACCCAGATCATCGAGGGCAACCGGCGCTTCGACCTGCTGGTACGCCTGCCGGAGAGTGCCCGCAGCCCGCAGGCACTGGCCGATCTGCTGATCGAAACTCCGAATGGTCATGTGCCGCTGTCGAAGATCGCCAGCGTCGAAGAAAGCGACGGCCCGAACCAGGTCAGCCGCGAAAATTCACGGCGACGCATCGTGCTCTCGGCCAACACCGATGGCCGTGACATGTCCAGGGTGATCGCCGACGTCCGCGCCGAGCTGGCCGCGAGGCCATTGCCGGAGGGTTACTTCACCGCGCTGGAAGGCCAGTTCCAGGCGCAGGAGAAAGCGGCGCGGCTGATCACCCTGCTGGCCGCCGTGTCGCTGACCATGATCTTCATGGTGCTCTACAGCCGTTACCGCTCGACGGCGCTGACCCTGATCATCATGGGCAACATTCCGCTGGCCCTGATCGGCAGCGTCATCGCGCTGTGGATTTCGGGGCAGCCGCTGTCGGTCGCCGCGCTGGTCGGCTTCATCACCCTGACCGGCATCGCCACGCGCAACGGCATCCTCAAGATCAGCCACTACATCAACCTGTGCGCCTTCGAGGGTGAAAAATTTGGCCAGCACATGATCGTGCGCGGTTCGCTGGAGCGCCTGACGCCGGTGCTGATGACCGCGCTGGTGGCCGCTTTTGCGCTGCTGCCGCTGTTGCTCTCGGCCGACGCCCCTGGCAAGGAAGTGCTGCACCCGGTGGCAGTGGTGATCTTCGGCGGCCTCATAAGTTCGACGCTGCTCGATACCCTGCTCACACCGTTGATGTTCTGGCTGTGGGGCCGACCCGCGCTGGAGCGGCTGCTCGCCGCCAAAGAGAGCGAAAGTTTCTAACCCCGTTCAGACCACGAAGGAGTTTCCCATGAAGCAATTGAAGACCCTGATGTTCTCCGCCGCTGCCAGTGCGTTGCTGCTGGCAGGCTCGACCGCGTTCGCGCACACCGATGATGTCCTGGCTGCCCAGAAGGCGCCTAATGGCGGCCAGCAGCGGATGGCCGGGGCCTATCACTTCGAGCTGGTGGTGGCCGGCGACAGCAAGGAGGCGATGGACAATCCCGTGGTCGTCTATGTCACCGACCATGCCGGCGCCAAAGTTCCGACAGTCGGTGCCGGCGGTACGGCGACCATCCTCGCCGGCAAGCAGAAGGCCAGCGTCAAGCTGGTTCCCGACGGCGACAATCGCCTCAAGGGCGTCGGCAAGTACGTCGCGACCGCGGACATGAAGGTGGTGGTTTCGATTACGCTGTCGGGCAAGGCGGCCGAGCAGGCGCGCTTTACGCCATTGGCGCCAATGGCATCTTCGGCGGTGGCGAAGGACGGGCACACCGACCACAAGCACTGAGATCACAGACTATCCAGCCGGACCGGCAGGGTCTGATCAATGATGAAGGAGGTATCGCAAATGAATCGCCATGCATTTCTCGCGCTCTGCGCAAGCCTTATCTTTTCTGCCACGCCGGCGCTTGCGGCTGCCGCGGCTGAACCGCTTAGCGACGGTACTATCAAAAAGCTCGACCTGCCTGCGGGCAAGGTCACCATCGCCCACGGCGAGATCGCCAACCTCAAGATGCCGCCCATGACCATGAGCTTCAAAGCCAAGACACCGGCCATGTTGAAGTCGTTCAAGGAAGGCGACAAGATTCGCTTCCGTGCGGCCGAGGTCAAGGGTGAGCTCACGATCACCAGCATCGAAGCCGCAAAGTAGGGCCATGGCCTTCCATCTTGTGCGGCTGGCAGCGGTGCTGTCGGTCGCGGCGGCGACCGCTCATGCCCAGCCCGCCGGACAAGTGATCGGCGGCGAGGTTGAAAGCCTGCTCGAATTCGCCCGCAGCCGCCATCCCGAATTCGCCGCGCTGCGCGCCGAGGCGGCGGCGGCGGCGGAGCGTGTCGAACCGGCCGGCGCGCTGCCCGACCCGATGTTCCGTACCGAGTTGCGCGACATCACCAACGAAGGCAAGGACGCCAGCTCCAATCTGCTGCCGCCGCGGATCGGCAGCACGCGCTACATCTTCAGCCAGTCGGTACCCTGGTTCGGCAAGCGCGACTTGCGCCGCGACGTGGCCGGCGCCGGCGCCGACGAAGCGCAGGCGCGCGCACGTGCCGGTTGGATCGAACTGGCCACCCGCATCAAGCTGGCCTACGCCCAGCACCATGTGCATCTGGTCAGCATCCGCTACGCGCAGGAGAACCTCGACCTGATGCGGCGCGTCGCCGAGATATCGCGCACCCGCTACGCCAGCGGCTTCGGCAGCCAGCAGGATGCCTTGCGCGCCCAATCCGAAATAATCGCCATGGAGACGGACCTGGTCATGCTCGAAGGCGAAAGCAAGCAGACCGCAGCCCGGATCCGTGCGCTGCTGGGACGTCCGGAAAACCTCACGCTGCGTCCACCCGAAAAGCTGCGCCTGCTGCCGCCACCGGCGAAGCTGGAGATGGCCGAACTCGAGGGCCGGCTGAAGGCCAACAACCCGCAACTGGCAGCCGACGACGCCCGCATCGCCGGCGCGGAAAAGGGGCGCGAGCTGGTGGAGCGCAACCGCTATCCCGACGTCAGCTTCGGCATCGCGCCGACCCAGGTCGGCAAACGCGTGGCCGAGTGGGAACTGATGCTGGAGCTCAACATCCCCCTGCAGCAGGAAAGTCGCCGCGCCCAGGAGCGCGAAGCGGAACTGATGGTCGACGCGGCCCGCCTGCGCCGCCAGGGCAACCTCAACCAGGCGCTGGCCGAACTCAGCGAAAGCCTCGCCGGCCTTGAAGTCGCGCGGCGCCTGGAGTCGCTGGTGAGCACCGGCCTGCTGCCGCAGGCCGAACTGAACCTGAACGCGGCCCTGGCTGCTTACGAAAACGGCCGCGTCGATTTTGCCGCGGTACTCGACGCGCATCGGCAACTGCGCCGCGCCCGCGGCGAACTGGTCAAGGCGCGCGGCGACCAGCAGATCCGTCTGGCCGAGATCGAAAAAATGCTGGGAGAAGACTTATGAAAACGAAGTTTCAGTGGAGGCTAACGCCGGCCTCATCGGCGTTAAGCAAAGCGGCCGTAACTAAATACCAAACACCGGCCGTGCTCGCGGCCCTGCTGCTGGCTGTCGGCGGCGGGTACTGGCTGGGCAAGGCACCAAAAGTCGGCGCCGACGATACGGCGATGGCGAATGCTCCCGCGGCCACGGGCGCTCCAGCCGCGACTCCGGCGCGCAAGCTGCTTTATTACCGCAATCCGATGGGCCTGCCCGACACCTCGCCGGTGCCGAAGAAGGACTCGATGGGCATGGACTACATCGCCGTCTATGAAGGCGAGGATGGGGTTGCCAACTCCGGCGCCGCCGCCGGCGAGATCAAGATCAGCACGGAGAAGGTGCAGAAGCTCGGTGTCAAGACCGAAGCCGCCGCCGTGCGCGAACTGGCGCGCCGGGTCACCGCCGCCGGCCGCGTCGAGATCGACGAACGCCGTCTGCACAACGTGGCGCCCAAGTTCGAGGGCTGGATCGAGCGCCTGCACGTCAATGCCACCGGCCAGCCGGTGGCCAGGGGGCAGCCGCTGTTCGAGGTCTACAGCCCCGAGCTGGTCTCGGTGCAGCGCGAGTATGCGGTCGCCGCCGGGGGCGTCGCGGCGCTCAAGGATGCCAGCAGCGAAATGCGGACCGGCATGCAGCAACTGGCCGAGGCCAGCCTCGTCCGGCTGCGCAACTGGGACATCTCGGAAGAGCAGATCAGGGCGCTGGCCGCCGGCGGCGAAGCGAAACGGACGCTGACCTTCCGCTCGCCGGCCGGCGGCGTGGTGCTGGAGAGGAAGGCCGTCGCCGGCATGCGCTTCATGCCCGGCGAAATGCTCTACCAGATCGCGGACATTTCGGCGGTCTGGGTCCTGGCCGATGTCTTCGAGCGCGACATTGGCGCCGTAAAAGTCGGCGCCGGCGCCACGGTGAAAATCAACGCCTATCCCGACAAGGGCTTTACCGGCACCGTCGCCTACGTCTATCCGACCTTGAATGCCGAGACGCGGACCATCCCGGTGCGCGTCGAGCTGGCGAACCCCGGTGGCCTGCTGAAGCCGGCGATGTATGCCAATGTCGAGTTGGCGGTGGGCGGCGCGCAGAAGGCGCTCACCGTACCGACTTCCGCGGTGATCGACAGCGGCACGCGGCAGATCGTGCTGCTGCAGAAAGGCGTCGGCCGCTTCGCCCCGCGCGAGGTCAGGCTCGGCGCGCGCAGCGACGACTACGTCGAGGTGCGCGACGGCATCGCCGAGGGCGATGTCGTCGTGGTGGCGGCCAACTTCCTGATCGATGCCGAGAGCAACCTCAAGGCGGCACTTTCCGGCCTGACGGCAGCGCCAGCCCAGGCCGCGAAAGGCTCGGTCAGCCACCAGGCCACGGGCACGCTGGAAGCGATCGACGCGAAGAACGGCACGGTGACCGTCACCCATGCGCCGGTGGCCAGCCTCGCCTGGCCGGCGATGACCATGGACTTCATCCTCGCCAACCCGGGGCTGGTGGACAAGCTCAAGGCCGGCGCACCGGTGGACCTCGAATTCGTCGAGCGCGGGCCGGGGGAATGGGTGATCACGAAGATGGAGGCGAAGGGCGCCACCCCGGCCGCCGCGCACAAGGGGCATTGAGATGAAACTCTTTGTGGGTTTGGCTGCGGTGCGGGATCGGGAGGCCGGGGCGTTCTACTCCGCTCATGTCCTCCGTCGGCG
>CAZGQB010000007.1:0-21421 GCA_964527055.1 uncultured Sulfuritalea sp. | reverse complement strand
GGCATGTATGCCTGCAACGGCATCCTGTTCAACCACGAAAGCCCGGTGCGCGGCGAGACCTTCGTCACGCGCAAGATCACCCGCGCCCTGGCGCGCATCAAGCTCGGCCTGCAGGACTGCCTGTTCCTCGGCAACCTCTCGGCCCGCCGCGACTGGGGACATGCGAAAGATTACGTCGAGATGCAGTGGCTGATGCTGCAGCAAAGCCAGGCCGAGGACTTCGTCATCGCCACCGGCGTGCAATACAGCGTGCGCGATTTCGTCGATGCCGCGGCCGCCGAGATCGGTATTGACGTGACCTGGCGCGGCAGCGGTGCCGGCGAGAAGGGCTACGACGCCCAGGGCAAGTGCATCGTCCAGGTCGATCCGCGCTATTTCCGGCCGACCGAGGTGGAAACCCTGCTCGGCGACGCCACCAAGGCGCGCGAAAAGCTGGGATGGACACCGAAGATCACTTTCACCCAACTCGTCGCCGAAATGGTGCGCGAGGACCTCAAGGCCGCGGAGCGCGACGAACTGATCAAGAAGCATGGCTACCAGGCCATGGATCATCACGAGTGATGGATAAATGATGGAAACTGCGGCGAAGATCTACGTCGCCGGCCATCGCGGCATGGTGGGCTCCGCCCTGGTGCGCCGACTGCAGCAGGCCGGCTACACGAACATTCTCACCCGCACCCGGGCGGAACTCGACCTGCTCGATCAGGCCGCGACACATGCCTTTCTGGCGCAGGAAAGGCCTGATTTCATTTTCATCGCGGCGGCCATCGTCGGCGGCATCCAGGCCAACAACACGCTGCGCGCCGACTTCATCTACCAGAACCTGATGGTCGAAGCCAACCTGATCCATGGCGCCTGGCTGGCCGGTGTGCGGCGCCTGTGCTTCCTCGGGTCGAGCTGCATCTATCCGCGCGACTGCCCGCAGCCGATCAAGGAAGACTCTCTGCTGAGCGGCCCGCTGGAACAGACCAACGAACCCTATGCGGTCGCCAAGATCGCCGGCATCAAGCTCTGCGAAAGCTACAACCGCCAGCACGGTACGCGTTACTTCTCGGTGATGCCGACCAATCTGTATGGCCCCAACGATCACTACGACCTGGCCAACAGCCACGTCCTGCCGGCCTTGATCCGCAAGGCGCACGAAGCGAAGCTGCACGGCGACAGCGAACTGGTGGTGTGGGGCAGCGGCAAGCCGATGCGGGAATTCCTCTATGTCGATGACCTGGCGGAGGCTTGCGTCTTCCTGATGGAAAAAGGCGTTACCGATGGCTACTACAACATCGGTACCGGCACGGATGTCACCATTCGCGAACTGGCCGAGACGGTGATGTCTGTTGTCGGCTTCGCCGGCAGCATCGTCTTCGACAGCAGCAAACCCGATGGCACGCCGCGCAAGCTGCTCGACGTCAGCCGCATGCGAGACCTTGGCTGGCAGGCGCGAACCCCGCTGCGCGAAGGCATCGCACTGGCCTACCGGGATTTTCTGGCACGGCATGGCGGCTGACAGCCGGTATCGGGGCGCGCCCTTGCGCCTGGTTTTCCGCCGGTTTTTCGTCCTGCTTGCCATAGCCGCATCCACTCTGGCGCCGGCCGCCGTGTCGCCGGCGCCGACTTTTCTGCTCGCCGAGCGTTATCGCGACGATATCGATGTCTCGCGCTACTGGGTCAGCGAAAAGCTGGACGGCGTGCGCGCCGGTTGGGACGGCAAGGTCCTGCGCTTTCGCAGCGGCAATCCGGTGCCAGCTCCAAAATGGTTTCTCGATGCCCTGCCCAAACAGCCGCTGGACGGCGAACTCTGGCTCGGGCGCGGCAGTTTCGACCGGCTGTCGGCCATCGTCCGCCACCAGGTGCCCGACGATGCCGAATGGCGGCGTGTGAGGTACATGATCTTCGAGTTGCCCGACGCCCCCGGCACGTTTACCGACCGCATCGAAAGGATCAAGGCCGTGACCGCTGCGGCAAATGTGCCGTGGCTGAAGGCCGTGCCGCAACTGAGCCTGGCCGACGCGGTTGCGCTGCAGAAAATGCTGCGCGACATCGTCCGCCAGGGCGGCGAAGGCCTGATGCTGCACCGGGCTGATGCCGCCTACGAAACCGGCCGCTCCAGCGCCCTGCTCAAGCTGACGCCATGGCTCGATGCCGAGGCCACCGTCGTCGCCCACCTGCCCGGCAAGGGGAAATATGCCGGCATGACCGGCGCATTGCAAATGGAAATGCCCGACGGCCGCCGCTTCGCCCTGGGCAGCGGCCTGAGCGACGCCCTGCGGCGCAACCCGCCGCCGGTCGGCACGCTCGTCACCTACCGCTATCGCGAACTGACGCAAAACGGCATGCCGCGCTTTCCAAGGTATTTGCGGGTTCGGGAAAGATTTTGACGGCACATTGAATTGCCGTCCGGCAGCCGGAAGTGATGCGAGGCGCGATCCAGGCTCCACCGGTGGTCTTGCCAATATTGGATCAGCCCTGTAGACTTCTGTTCAATGTCTGAACAGGTCCAGCCGGCCGAGGTTTATAGTGTCTCCCGACCCCCATCACTACAAGTTGCTGAAACTCATCGAAGCCAATCCGGCCATTCAGCAGCGGGAGATGGCCAAGGCGATGGGTGTCAGCCTGGGCAAGACCAATTATTGCCTCAAGGCCCTGATGCAGAAGGGCCTGATAAAAATGGACAACTTCCGCCGCGCCGACAACAAGCTTGCCTACAGCTATCTGCTGACGCCCCGCGGCATAGAGGAGAAGGCCCGCCTGACCGTCAGTTTTCTCAAGTACAAAGTCGCCGAATACGAGGCGATACGCAACGAGATCGAACAACTGCGGCGCGAAGTGGACAGAGAAGCGTCGACATGAACCTTGAATATTCTAAGCCATTCACTTTTCGCCGGCGTCTATTTCTGTCCTGTCACAAGTACGATCATCAGCCCGCTGTGTTCGTAATGACAGAGCAAAGTTTCACTGAAAACAAGTGATCAAGACAAAGAATTTTGCGCAAGCTGTCCGACCCAATATCGGGGTGCTGCTTGTGGACTATGTCTCTCTCGAGCATCCTTGGTATGTCGTCCATACCAAGCTTCGCCAGGGGCAAACCGCTTGCGAGAACCTCAGGCACCAAGGTTTCACCGTCGATCGTCAGCGCATCAAGGTGTTGAGGCACATATGCGGTCGCCAGCAGGTCAGACCGGAACCCTTGTTCTGCATTATGTATTTTTTCACCCCTAATCGATTGCTCAGTCGATTGCTTCGGCGCGCTCCGCTCTGGGCGTATGAACATCGTTCGCTTCGAACAAGACCCCGCCGTGATGCGACCACAAGGGTCAAGGTGTATTCACGATTGCGAACCCTGCCAGAATTATGCTTCTAATGACGACATCAGCCCGTTCCCAGCAGGGTGAAAGAGTGCTTATCGCCCATGGCCCGCTAACCGGACTTGAAGATTCGATATCCGCGCGGCGGTCGGAAAAAGCAGTCGGACCAGTGTTGCGGTTTTCGGAAAAACCGATGAGAAGCTGCCGATGTGCTACTGCCGGAAATCGGTAGCCGACTTCGTGCAGTTAGCGAGATGAACTTTTTGCGCCGTGACCACGCTTGTGGTGCCTGTTGTACCTAGCCCGGCGACCCTCAAGGATGACACTGAAAAGAAATATCCTCGCCAACTATTTTGGGATGAGCCTGGTTGCCTTGGCACCGATTCTCGCATTGCCCTGGTATCTGGAGGCGCTTGGCCCAAAGCAATTCGGCTTAATCGGGTTTATCGCGATGCTGCAGGCGGTGCTTGGGTTGCTGGACGCGGGCATGTCGCAGGCGTTGGTGCGGGAAATTGCAGTACGTTTCGATTCGACGAGAGATGGTCGTCATAGAGCAGCGAAGCTGCTTTACGGTTTCGAGCGCCTGTACTGGTCGTTTGCGTTATGCGCCGGATGCATCACGTTGCTGCTGGCCGACATGATTGCTGCGCACTGGCTTAAGTTGGAAGGTCTGCCTGTTACGTCAGGGAAAGAGGCAATTTACGGCGCAGCCATCATTTTTGCAGCTCAGTTTCCGGGTTCAATCTATCGAAGCGCAATGGTAGGAGCGCAAGCACAAGTTACTCTTAACGGCATTATGTTGAGCGGGGCGTTGTTACGCCATATCGGCGGTGTGGCCATCGTGTTTGCATGGCCTATATTGCCTGCCTATCTGATCTGGCAGGCCGTGGTTGCACTGTTGGAAACTTTGGTACGGGGCAGATCGGCATGGAGCATACTGAACGTAAAGCGGAATGACACCCAATGGGAAATAAAGGAGTTGCGCCCGTTGTGGGGAGTGGTTGCGAGCATGTCCGGCGCCACATGGTTGGGCGCGCTTACAGTGCAGATTGATAAAATTGTGCTAAGCCGAATGGCCACTATTGAACAGTTTGGTTACTACGTGATCGCGGCTACAGTCGCTACTGGAGTGTTGCAATTGGTCTATCCGCTGGTCCAAGCTGTGTTGCCGCACGCAATTGGATTGCGTGCAGAGCCAGCTGCCTTGCGCAGACTCGGTATCAAACTGACTTGGATGATAGCGTTGCTCGCCGGACTGGTTGCCGCGATCTTTATAAATGCCGGAGATTGGTTGCTGAGTGCCTGGTTGAGAAATCCTGAAGCTGCGACGACCATTTACCCATTAATGGCCCTCCTACTTACGGGTACATGCCTCAATGCTTTTTTTAATGTTGGTTATATATATTGGATAGTCCATGCGAAAACCTACCGGGTGTTTCAAGTCAGCGCGCTCTCGCTGGTGCTCTCGTTGGCACTGATACCACCGCTTGTCGGATGGAAAGGCCCGATCGGGGCAGCCTTTGGCTGGCTAATTATCAACTTGATCGGGTTCGTGCTCAGCCTGGAATGGTTAAAGCGAAAGCAGGATGAGGGATAGCAAGAATACAGATCAATCGAATTGTCCAGTTCCCGGCCCTTCCCTGATCCCAATGCATGGCTCGCTCTCACAGGCTCGTAGCCGCTACGTTGTGGTTGCAATGAAGAGGCGGGCCCGATGTGCTCTTGGTTTGTCTAATTCTGAAAATCGGGTTTATGGAATTTTTTTGTGACACAAATGGTAAATATGGTCGAACCTGCAAGGCGCCTGGATTCAGCATGGCATTGCTATGTTTACCAAAAAATAGAGAGGCAGAAAATTGAAGGAAGCGTTAAAAAAAATTAGCGGTATCAACGCTAATGAAGAAGCACGCGATCGTTGGCTTGCTCAAACTTTGACAGCCATTCCATCAGGGCTGCGCATTCTCGATGCTGGTGCAGGAGAACTTCGTAACAAGCCGCTATGTGCGCACCTGAACTATGTATCGCAGGATTTTTGTCAGTTTGAGGGCTCTGGGAAAGCCAACGGTCTTCGAGTTAGCACATGGGATATCAGCAAGATTGATTTGGTGTGTGACATAGTTGATATTCCGGAGCCCGATGCTTCTTTCGACGTAATTCTTTGTACCGAGGTATTCGAGCATTTGCCTGATGCACTTAAAGCTTTGGACGAATTTGCGCGCCTCCTTAAACCTGATGGGATGCTCGTTGTCACGGCGCCTTTCGCCTCTTTCGTCCATTTTGCCCCCTACCATTTTGCTACCGGATTCAGTCGCTACTGGTACGAATACCATTTGCCCCGGCGGAGTTTTGAAATTCAGGAACTGACACCAAACGGCGGCTGGTTTTCCTACGCTAAACAGGAAATACTACGGCTTCCCCTCATGGCACGCAGCTACGGCGATTGGTGTTGGCCTCTAGCCTATCTGGTAGCAGGTGTCGGTTTCATGTATTTCTTCCTTCGAGGCAAATCCAGGACGGCAGAAGATGTGGCGTGTTTTGGTTGGCACTGCATTGCTTTAAAGCGTTGAATTCCTCAAGCCCCAGAGAGTTAAGTTCCAGTGAGCAAGCTGACCGCATTTATCAAACGCCATCCCGCGCTGTTGCGCAGCGCGCGCTTTACCTATCGCTGGCTGCAACCCCTTTATCGACAGCCTGTGATGGGCTGGGCAGGCTACCTGCGGCTGTTTGCCGACTGGCGCAATTACCGGGCTGCTGGTGGACGGGCGCGATTGGCGGATTTCTACCCCTGCTTGGCTGACCGCACGCAGACTACTCCTATCGATCCACAATATTTCTACCAAGCGGTGTGGGCTACTGGAAAAATAAGAGGCAATGCGGCGCGCTTGCACGTCGACGTGGGTTCCGAGGTGAATTTCGTCGGCATGCTCAGTACAATGATACCTGTTGAGTTTGTCGACATCAGACCTCTGCCGGTGGAAGTGGAGAACCTAACTTGCCGCAAGGGCAGCATCGTCGCACTGCCTTACGCGGATGGGAGTGTCGCCTCGGTCTCATCCATGCACGTGCTGGAGCACATCGGTCTCGGGCGGTACGGCGACCCGATCGATCCGGAGGGCACGCGCAAGGGCTGCTGCGAGTTGGCTCGCATCCTTTCGCCGTTTGGCTCGCTCTACGTTTCCATCCCGATCGGCATGCCACGGGTCAAATTCAACGGCCTGCGGGTATTCTCCGTACAGGAGATCCTCGATTACTTCCGGAGCCTAGACCTCGCGGACATGGCGTTAGTGGACAACTTCGGCAGGTTTCACCCGAGGATCACCCCCGGGAGCGTCAAATTCGACGAACAAGCCGGCGCGGACTTCGCCCTAGGCTGCTTTCATTTTGTCAAGCGATGAAGATCAACTACGCATTGGAAGGGTGTCACTTGTGAACGACTCTGGTTCAGGTAATAGCGCGGGCGGTACACGGTGGTTTGAGGCCTATGCCAGGGACGATACCTCCCAGTGCGGGGAGGATGGCATCCTCGAGCGGATTTTCGAATTGATTCCGGGCGAAGACAGGTGGTGCTGCGAGTTCGGCGCCTGGGATGGCTGCAAATACAGCAACACCTACCAATTGATTGCCAACAAGGGCTGGTCGGGAGTGCTCATTGAGGCCGATCCAGTGAAATTCGAAGATCTGAAACGGACTTACATTGGCAACAGAAATGTTGTCCTGCTTAACCGTTTCGTCGAATACGTAGGTGATGGGCTCCTTGACAAGCTGCTCGCCGGCACTCCCGCACCGTCTGATTTCGACCTTCTCAGTATCGATATCGACGGCAATGATTATCACGTCTGGGCCTCGATCACCGTCTATCAGCCAAAGGTCGTCGTTGTCGAGTACAACCAGAGCATCCCCAATCACGTCGAGTTCGTACAGGCGGCAGATCCGGCGGCATGCCAAGGCAACTCGTTGCTCTCGCTAGCTAAGCTGGCGACGCGCAAGGGCTACCAGCTTGTGGCGGTGACGGACACAAACGGTATTTTCGTGCGTGCGGACTATTTCCCCCTCTTTGGCATCGCCGACAATAGCCTGCCGGCGATGCGCCCGGCCGCACCCTACGTGACCGACATCTTCCAACTCTACGATGGCACGGTGGTTCTCTCCGGTTACCGGCAGATGATCTGGCACGGCGTGCCGATGCCGGTCGGCCGTTTCCAGGTCGTGCCGCGCTCGCTTCGCATCTTCCCCGGCATCATGAGCAGTCCGAAGCTTTTTCTGTTCAAGGCATGGCGCGCTTTGTACCGTCTATTCAACCCATCCTGATCCATTCACCCAATCACTTTTCCCATGATGTCGAAGTTGAAATCGCTGATCATAAGCACCGCCGCCTACGATCTTTATAACTGGCTTCGCTACCGCATCGAATGGCTGAAATGGGTAGCAGGCTGGCTCGATCGGGCGCCTCATCTGCTGAAACGTCGCTTGATTGCAAGTCGTGTGAACGCCTTTAGGCCAAAGGTCTTCGTCGAAACGGGCACTCTGTTTGGGGACATGACCTATGCCCAGAGGAACAACTTTAGGCAACTGTTTTCCATTGAGCTGGACGAATATCTGTTTGAGCGCGCCTTGCTACGCTTCAAGCATTATTCGCATATCCGCATCCTGCACGGCGACAGCGGGCAGATGATTGCCAAAGTCCTGCAGGAGTTGGATGAGCCCTGCCTGTTCTGGCTGGATGCCCACTATTCGGGTGGTATTACGGCCCACGGCGTCGAGATGACTCCAGTCTTCGACGAGATTCGGCACATTCTCAATCATCCCGTCAGGAACCACGTTATAGTGATCGACGATGCCCGCCTCTTCAATGGTACCGATGGCTACCCGACGTTTCGCGTACTTAGGGATTTCGTCGATTCAATCGACCCCGACTGCCTCACTTGGATCGAGAACGACACCATCACCGTTGCCCGCACTGCTTGAGCCGCTGTCCTTGCAAGCACATGATCATCGCCAACCTTATCGGTGGACTCGGCAACCAGATGTTCCAGTACGCTGCCGGGCGAGCGCTGGCGCGTGCCCGCGGGCAGCCATTACGCCTTGACATTTCGGGTTTCGACGGCTATGGCCTGCACCAGGGTTTCGAATTGCAGCGGATATTTAACTGCGAGGCGAAAATAGCCTCCGACGAGGAAGTACGCACGATTCTTGGCTGGCGTGCGGCATCGATTATGAGGCGCATCCTGGCCCGGCCCGGCTGCATCGCGCTGCACGGAAAGATGCTTGTCCTCGAACCACATTTCCACTACTGGCCTGGTATCCGCGACGTGCCCGCCACGGTCTATCTGCAGGGCTACTGGCAGTCGGAAAAGTATTTCGCCGATGCAACTGACGTACTGCGCGCCGATTTTGTCTTTCGCCAACCGATGTCGGAAGTCAACGCCGCATGGGCTGAACGGATCGACCGCTGCATGGCGGTAAGTTTGCATGTGCGCCGTGGAGATTACGTATCGGATCCGAGAACGCGAGCTATTCTCGGATCTTGCTCTCCCGACTACTATCGTTCAGCCGTGCGCTACGTTTCCGAGCGTGCCGACACGCCGGAGTTTTTTGTTTTCTCCGATGACATCGCCTGGGTGCGTGACAATATAGATTTCGGTTTTCCCTGCCATTACATCGATCACAATCGCGGCATGGAAAGCTACAACGATATGCGCCTGATGAGTTTGTGCCGGCACCACATTATTGCCAACAGTTCGTTCAGCTGGTGGGGCGCTTGGCTGAATGCGCGCGCAGACAAGATTGTCGTGGCGCCGGCGCGCTGGTTCGCCGGAGACGCGAGGCGGGCGGATGACCTCATTCCCCAGGAATGGGTAACGCTGTGAGTCGAGCGACGCTGGTTATCGGCGGAGGTGGTTTCATTGGCGCGCAACTCGTCCCGCTGTTGCTCGGTAGTGGTCGATGCGTCACGGTACTTGGGCGCAGTCCCGCACCCCGGCATGCTCTACCGGAGGGGACGGCCTACATCGCGGGCGACTTCGCCACGACGCTGCTTATCCGTCCCCTGCTTGCCGCGCATCAGGAAGTAATCCACCTTGCCTATGCGACAGTACCGAATACCTCTTATGACAACCCGCTCGGGGATCTGCTCGAGAACCTGCCGCCGACCGTGCAACTGTTCGCTTTGGCTGCCGAATTTGGCCTGCGCCTGGTCCACCTGTCGTCGGGCGGCACGGTGTACGGTGAAGCTGCCGTACTGCCGATTACCGAAGATCACGCGACCCACCCGATTTCGCCCTACGGCGTGACCAAGCTGACGCTGGAGAAGTATGCGCATCTTTACGCCGTCACGCGCGACCTGGATGTTGTCTGTGTGCGTCCGGCAAACGCTTACGGCGAGGGTCAGCGTCCATTTACGGGGCAGGGCTTTATCGCAACGGCTATGGCATCTGTCTTTCGTAATGAGCCGGTTCGAATTTTTGGCGCACGTGGTGCCATGCGGGATTACATCCATGTGCAGGACATTGCGTCGGGCATCTTGGCAGCGCTCGATCGCGGCGAAGCGGGCAGCGTCTACAACCTTGGCTCGGGTATTGGTCGCAGTAACCTGGAGGTAGTCAAGGCGATGGCACCGCTGCTGCAGGAAGCGGGATACACCGTGCGTACGACACACGAGCCCGAACGCCCCTTCGACGTGCGCGCCAATGTGCTGGATAGCGGTAGGCTGACCGGACATACCGGCTGGCAGCCGGTTGTTGGGTTCGAGGATGGGCTCTCGCGCACGCGTGACTGGCTGGCTGGGCATCATCATGGCTGAAACGCCCTTGGCGACGGTCGCGATGCCTGTGTTCAATGCCGGCAGATTTTTACGTCCGGCGGTGCTGTCCATCATCCGGCAGACGCTCACCGATTGGGAGCTGCTGATCATCGACGACGGATCCACCGACGGTGCAGTGGATTCGATTGCCGACATCGATGAGCCGCGGATCATTATTGTTCGTGATGGCGAGAACAAGGGGCTTGCCGCTAGATTGAACGAGGCTGCGGATCGCGCCCGAGGCAAGTACTTTGCACGCATGGATCAGGACGACGTTTCCTACCCGGAGCGACTGCAGCGTCAAGTGGCGATGCTGGAGTCAGACCCGGCAATCGATTTGTGTGCGGTCTGCTGCGTGACGATCAATACGAACGACGAACTGACCGGGACCTTGCCTCGCGCGCTTCGCCACGAGGAGATCTGTGCCAAGCCCTGGCTGGGGTTCTACCTGCCGCACCCGACATGGATGGGGCGCATCGAGTGGTTCCGGTGCCATCGCTATGCCAGCCCCGGACCCTACTTCTGCGAGGATCAGGAACTTATTCTGCGCACCTTCCGCGTGAGTCGATTTGCAACTTTGCCGGAAACGCTGTTCGCCTATCGCATGCGTGACGGCATCAACTGGTCCAAGTCGATCCGGACCCGCAATACCCTTCTAGGCGCGCAGGTACGCTGCTTCGGGCGCGACCGCAATGTTTTATTCATGCTGCTGTCTCTACTGGCGTACTGCGAGCGCTTCGCGACGGACACCTCAAGCGCCGTGATGCAATATTTTGGTCGACCAGATGTTCGTTTGCATAAGTACCAGCCAGCCAACGACGACGACCTGTCCCGTTGGAATGCCGTCAGAAGATCCGTGTCGGATGCTTCTGCCATTCCCTTTGTCGTATGAAGATTTCCGGCGGTTTGCCCATCACATTCGGCACTTCGGGAGGCACAACGGGCGGACATGAGCTGTTTGCGCCGCTGCTTCCTGGGTAGTCAATTTACCTCCCCGTTGGCATGAACAACAATCCACGACTCCGGCTCTGCTATGTTGTCTCCAGTGCGATGACCGTGGAGGCCTTTCTCAAGGGCCATATTGCCGCGGCGTCGGCACACTACGATGTGTGGGTGGTGGCGAACACCGATGACCGCGACTTACTGCATCGCCTGGGATTGGCCGCCGTGCTGCATCCCGTTGCCATCGAGCGCAGGATTTCCATGTTGGGGGACCTGTCGGCCCTGCTCGGATTGGTGCGGCTGTTTCGTACCGAGCGCTTCACCATCGTCCATTCGGTGTCGCCCAAAGCGGGATTGCTGGCGATGCTTTCCGCCGGAATTGCCGGTGTTCCGCATCGTGTACATACTTTTACCGGCCAGGTCTGGGTTACGCGTCGCGGTTGGCGGCGCCGGGTGCTCAAGCTGGCCGACTGTGTGCTCGCTGCGTTGACGACGCGGGCACTGGTGGATAGCCCTTCGCAACGCGACTTTCTGCTGGCCGAACGCGTACTTGCGGCCGACAAGGCGGAGGTCATCGGCAAGGGCTCGATCTGTGGCGTCGATGACGTCCGTTTTCGGCCGGATGAAGCGGCACGAAATGTCTTGCGAGGTGAGTTGGGTATTTCGCCATCCGCCTCCGTGTTGTTGTTTCTCGGGCGCCTGAATCGTGACAAGGGCGTGCTTGATCTTGCGGCAGCCTTTGTTCGCGTGGCCAGGCGATTTCCCGAGGCACGTCTGCTGTTCGTCGGTCCGGACGAGGAAGGATTGGCAAGTGCTGTCATCGATATCTGTGGCGCGGCGCAAGATCGGATGCAATTGATCGACTACACACATCAGCCGGAACGCTTCATGGCTGCCGCCGATATTTTTTGCCTGCCCAGTTATCGCGAAGGCTTCGGCATGGTCGTCATCGAGGCTGCTGCGGTTGGGCTACCTGCGGTCGCATCACGGATTTACGGGGTCACGGATGCCGTCGTCGATGGTCAGACGGGGCTTCTGCATCCGCCGGGCGACGTGGCGGCCATCGCGGAAAAACTGACCGAATTGCTTTCCGCTCCGAATCGCTGCAAGGCGATGGGTGAGCGAGCGCGATTACGGGCGCAGGCCGACTTCTCTCAGGCGGCGTCTTCGCAAGGCTTGATGGTCTTTTATGCGAAAATTCTTGCTTCATGAATCCCCGTGTTTTCCCTTGAAGCGCTTATTTGACATCATGGTTGCCCTTACCCTGATGGGCTTGTTGTTGCCCGTGTTGGCCGCTGTCGCGCTTGCCGTAAGGTTGGCGCTGGGCAGCCCCGTGCTGCTGCGCCAGGTGCGCCCCGGCTGGCATGGCCGGCCGTTCACGTTCTTCAAGTTCCGTACCATGACCGAGGCGACCGATGATAAAGGCCGGCTGTTGCCCGACGAATCGCGTCTGACCTCGTTTGGACGTCGCCTGCGTGCCACCAGCCTGGACGAGTTGCCGCAGTTGTTCAACGTCCTGCGTGGCGACATGAGTCTGGTCGGGCCGCGCCCGCTGCTGACGGAATACTTGCCGCTCTATACTCCGGAGCAGGCGCGTCGCCACGATGTACGACCGGGCATCACCGGATGGGCCCAGGTCAATGGGCGCAACGCCATTTCCTGGGAGCAGAAGTTCGCTCTCGATGTCTGGTACGTGGACCACCAGAGCCTGCTGCTTGATTTGCGCATCCTGGCGCAGACAGCCCTGCGCGTGCTGCGCCCTGGCGACGTCAGCCAGCCGGGCGAGGCGACGATGAGCAAATTTACCGGAACGCGGACTGGAGTGGCGCACGATGTCTGAGCAGATCGTCATTTTCGGCGCCGGCGGCCACGCCAAGGTGGTCGTCGATGCCATCGAACTTGAGGGCCGCCACGTAATCGCCTTCGTTGCCGATGCCGATGCCGGGCTCCATGGCACGACGCTGCAGGGGTATCGGGTGCGGAGCGAAGCAGAGGGGTTCGCCGCGCCTGCGTGCGGGGTGGCGCATGCGTTCGTCGCCATCGGTCGCAACGAGGTGCGGCAGCGCATTGCCAACATGGCAACGGGTTGCGGCCTGGTCCTCGCCAGGGTCGTTCATCCTGCGGCAACGGTTGCCCGCAGCGCGGCGCTGGGCGCCGGTACCCTGGTCATGCCGGGGTGTGTCGTCAATGCGGACGCACGAATTGGGACGAATGTCATCATCAACACCGGCGCGATCATCGAGCACGATTGCCGGGTGGGTGATGGTGCGCATATCGCACCGCGCGTGACCCTGTGCGGCGGCGTGCGGATAGGTGCGGGCACGTTGGTCGGCGCCGGCGCTGTGATTCTTCCCGGGGTAAAAGTCGGCGCTGGCGCGACGGTGGGTGCCGGCGCCCTTGTCATGTCGGATGTGCCTGACGAGGCCACGATCTACGGCGTGCCTGCCCGGGTGTCATGAGTCAAGCCTTGACGGAAGATGGCTCTGCTGCGCCGCAGTTACGTCTCCCTGACTCCGCCCAAGGCTACGTGGCGCGTATCCCCTCGCTTTGGGTACTGTGGGCGTTTGCGTTTGCCTATGCCTTCGTGATCGCGCTGGTGCTGCAAAAGCTGGTATTGCCGATCATGCCCCAACTGCATGCCGGCCATGGTTTGATGAATCAGGATGCAATTTTCTTTCACGACATGGCGGTCGCCATGGCTGAGCGCATTCATGCGTCGGGCTGGTCGGAGTGGCGTTTGTTTCCGTCGCCCGGCATTACGGGAAACGTCGGAATACTGGCCGCCATGTACGCTGTGCTCGGCCCCGACCCGGCATGGTTCGTGCCGCTGAATGCCGCCTTTCATGCCTTTGGTGCATTGCTGATCTTCCGCTTGGGATTGCTGTTCTTGCCGGGGAATCGCGGTGTGATAGCCGGCCTGACGGCGGCCCTGCTGTTCCTGGTTTTTCCCTCTGCCCTGGTCTGGTATGGCCAGAACCACAAAGATGCCTTTCTGATTGCCGGGTACATGTTGGCGCTGCTCGCTTTCGTCCGGGCGTTGAGCCGCGTTGCGTTGCGTCAAATCGCGGGCGACGTTGCCTTGATGGTTCTGGGTCTGGCGCTGGTGGCGATCATGCGGCCGCATATGCTAATTGTCTATGTGCTGGCTTTCGGCTGCTTCTGGCTGGCCTTGGGTAGCTGGCGATTGATCCGCCCGACACCGGAGAATATTTCCGCTGTTCGCCATGCGGCGGTGATGTTGGCGGTGGCCGTGGTTGCGGCTTGGCTGGTCCCGACAAAAAATGCCGAGAGTTACGATTCTCTGCCGGCGCCCACCGTCGGCTGGCACTGGGAAAATTCCGCCGTGGTTCCGGCTGCCGTTGATCGCACCCTGCAGAAGGTTTCGCTCATTCGCGTGTACTTCATCGAGTCCGGCAAGGCCGTCGGCGCGGGTTCAATCGTGGATGGTGATGTCGCCCCCAACAATGCCCTGGCGATAGCAGCCTATTTGCCCCGCGCGCTCTTAGTCGGATTGTTTTCACCTTTCCCGGATACATGGGCGGACCGCCCGACCCTGCCGCGCGTGATCGGAGCAATCGAGACCCTGGTGTTTTACCTGATGGCACCGGGGGTCCTGATTCTGGCCTTTCGACGACCAAGCGTTGGTTTGTTCGCCTGTCTGGTCGTTTCGGCCGTAGTGCTCACCGTTCTCAGCTACACGAGCCCCAATGTTGGCACATTGCACCGGATTCGGTATGGACCGCTTTTTGTCTTCATGCTGGCCGGAGCAGGGGGCTGGGCCTGGCTCCTGGGGAAAGGCATCGGCATGCTCGGCTCCGGCACCGCCATGGATGTCGATGATTCGCATGCAGTGACATCGAGCGAGAGACCATCGGAACTTTCTTCGGAGTTCAGTGGAAAGACTGCCCTCGGCGCCGGTGCGGTCGTTATCCTGATTTCCGTGGTCAGCTATCTCGGCCTGCTGGTCCGCGACCTGCTGCTTATCAATCGCAGCGGTTTCGGCGCAAGCCTTGACAGTTTTTATTTGGCCATGATGGTCCCAATGTTTTTTGTCAGTGTTCTGGCGCTTCCCATGGGCGATGCGCTGACCACGGCGATTCATCGAATGAAAGACCATGTCGGGATTCAGTCCCTGCTTGGAGCCCTGTCGGGGTGGACGCTGATTGTTTTCGGCCTGCTTGGCCTGCTCCTGTTTTTTGGCGCCGAACCAATTTTTCACATATTTGTTGCCAGTGGCGAGATTGACGAAGCAGTCATGCTGTTGCCGATCACACTGCTCCTGTTTTTCCTTTCGGGAGTCGTCGTGACGGGCAATAGCCTGATGAACTCGCTGGGCCGACCGGCAACGGCTGCTGCTGCCCAGCTTGTCGTGCCGCTGGCAGCGGTTGGCGCAATTCTTTTTGCAAACGACGATCAGTTGATCAAGGCGGCAACCGTCGGCATGGTGGTCGGTCAGTTCGCAAATCTGGCGATTTTGTACCCGATTGCCCATCGCCATGGCTACCGGCTCTTGCCGCGAGCTTCCGGCGTCCTCATGCAAATGAGAGACATGCTGGCAAATTACGCCTGGCTGATTCTTGCCGCATTGCTGACCAGCCTCATCATCCCCGTCAATTTCTGGTTTGCCGGGCAGCTTGGCCCCGGGTCGGTGTCTACCTGGGCAATCGGCAGCAAACTGGTGCAATTGGCGACCGGGTTCAGTGTCGCCCTGATGACGGCGGTGCTGGTCCCATATCTGAGCAAGTTGGTTGCCGCCGCATTGCACTCGAGGATCCGCAATGACGTGTATATAGCGCTGATTGTCGGCGGTTGGGGAGGCACTCTGTCCGCAGTGGTTATTTTCGGCTTTGCCGAGCCGATTGTTGTTGCCGCCCTGCCGGCTGTGGGAGAGGAAATGCGGATCATCCAGCTGGCAGGCGTTATCAAGCTTGGCGCCCTGCAGTTGCCATTCGTAATTTCGTCGCTGCTGCTGATCAAGCTCGCCGCTGTTTCAGAAGAGTCCTTCAAGGCGGTGGCCGCAACTTTTGTCGGACTGGTGGCGAACGTAGCGTTGAATTACGCATGGCTGCCCATCTGGGGCTTGCTGGGCTTGGCCGCATCGTGGGTTGTTTCCGCTTTGTTGACCACGCTGGTGATCATGGGGACTACCCGCGCTCAGTCGCACCTGGGGTTCGCGGAATTGCTCGGTATTGCGGCTACCTGGTTTGTGCTCGGGGCTTCGACCCTGGCTATTCATTTCAAGAACCCGGCCGTTGCGCTGGGGGCGATAATCGTGCTTCTAATGGTCCTTCGTGGCCAATGGATGATCCTGGGCATCGCTCGCAGGTAGTCGAACCGCTTAATTTTCATGCTGAATACTCCATTTTCCCCCTGGCCCGATTTCACACCAGAAGAGGCCGACGCCGTGCGTCGGGTGCTGCTTTCCAACAAGGTCAACTACTGGACCGGTTCGGAATGCCGCGAGTTTGAAAAGGAGTTCGCGGCGTGGTCCGGTTCGGCTTATGCAGTCGCCTTGGCCAACGGCACGCTGGCACTCGATGGGGCGCTCAAGGCTTTGGGCATCGGGCCGGGCGATGAGGTCGTGGTGACACCGCGCAGCTTCATCGCCAGCGTTTCCTGCGTGGTGAATGCCGGGGCGATTCCGGTCTTTGCCGATGTCGAACCGGATAGCGGCAACATTTCCGCGCGCACCATCGAACGGGTGCTGACAGTGCGGACCCGGGTCGTCGTATGTGTTCATCTGGCCGGATGGCCATGCGACATGGACCCCATCATGGAATTGGCCAAACGCCATGGCTTGATGGTCATCGAGGACTGCGCCCAGGCACACGGCGCCCGCTACCGCGGGCGCAGCGTCGGCACGATCGGCCAGGCGGGGGCCTGGTCCTTTTGCCAGGACAAGATCATGAGCACGGGTGGCGAAGGCGGCATGGTGACCACCAACGACAAGACGCTGTGGTCATCGATGTGGTCGTACAAGGATCATGGCAAGAGTTGGGAGGCGGTGTACGTCCAGAACCCGCCGAAAGGGTTTCGCTGGCTGCATGAGTCTTTCGGTACCAATTGGCGCATGATCGAGATGGAGGCGGCGATCGGGCGCATCCAGTTGCGTCGCATGGCGGATTGGCATGCTCGCCGGCTGCTCAATGCGCAGCGTATCTGGGAGGTGGCGGGGACATTGCCCGGCTTGCGGGTTCCGGCCGTGCCGCAAGACGTCGTGCATGCGGCGTACAAGTGCTACGTTTATCTCGTGCCGGAGCAATTGCGCGAGGGGTGGCACCGCGACCGTATCCTGGACCAGATCAACATGCGTGGCGTACCGTGCTACACGGGCTCGTGTTCGGAGGTTTACCTCGAGAAGGCATTTGACAGTACCGGGTGGCGGCCGGCGGAGCGCTTGCCGGTCGCACTGGAACTCGGCGAAACCAGTTTGATGTTTCTGGTGCATCCGACCTTGACGGAGGCCGAGCTTGCCAGGACCTGCGAGGTGATGACTGAAGTGATGCGGATGGCTGCCGCGTGAATCCGCGTTCGCTGACCGCCTCTTTCCATGACCTCTGTGCCGCTGCCTTGGCCTGGACTGTCGGCTACGCTCTGCGCTTCAATTTCGAAATCCCGCCCAATTTTTCCGAAGCGATGTGGAGCAACCTGCTGTGGATCATCCCGCTGCAGGCGGTAATTTTTCATGGTTTCGGTCTCTACCGTGGGATCTGGCGCTTTGCCAGCATTCCCGACCTTCGACGTATCGCGCTGGCGGCGGGGACCGTGGCGCTGGCAATTCCCGCGCTGTTGCTGATGCTGCAGCGCCTGGGCGACGTGCCGCGATCCGTACTGGTATTGCATCCAATATTGCTGGTGCTGTTCATGGGCGGCAGTCGATTCCTGTATCGAGCATGGAAGGACGGCCAGCTGATCTCGCCGCGGCAGTTCGATGCCGAACCGGTGATCGTTCTGGGTGCCGGCTCGGCCGGCTCGGCCCTGCTGCGCGACATGGCAACCAGCCGGCGCTGGCGCGCGATAGGCGTGCTGGATGACGACCCGGCCAAGCTGCGCCTGCAACTGCAGGGAGTTCCGGTCCTCGGGCGGCTGGACGATGTGGCGCGGGTTGCAGCAGCACACCAAGTGGCGACCGTAATCGTGGCCATGCCGTCCGCATCGCCGTCGGTTCGCCGCCATGCTGTCGAATTGATCGTCGGCGCCGGCCTCAAGGCCTTGACCGTGCCGGCGCTGGCGGATGTGCTGTCCGGCCGCGTGACTGCCGCCGAGGTTCGGCAGGTAGAGCTGGAGGACCTGCTCGGGCGCGAGCCGGTGCTGCTCGATGATGCCGGACTGAATGAGCAGTTGGCCGGGAAGGTGATCCTCGTCACCGGCGCCGGCGGCTCCATCGGCTCCGAGTTGTGCCGCCAGATCATCCGCTTCGCTCCGCGTCGGCTGGTGCTCGTCGAGCAGTCCGAGTTCGCCCTCTACAGCATCGAGCAGGAGTTCGCCGGGCAGCCGGTGAGCTGCGTGATGGGTGACGTCAAGGATGCCGCGCGCATGGATGCGGTGTTTGCCGAGCACCGGCCCGACGTGGTGTTCCACGCCGCCGCCTACAAGCATGTGCCGCTGATGGAGCGTGACAATGCCTGGGAAGCGGTGAAGAACAACGTACAGGGCACGCTCAATGTCGCGCGCGCCGCACTTGCCAGTGGAACCGGCGAGTTCGTGCTGATTTCCACCGACAAGGCGGTCAATCCGACCAATGTCATGGGCGCCAGCAAGCGCCTGGCGGAGATGGCCTGCCAGGCGGTGCAGGCGCAGACCGCGGCGACGCGCTTCGTCATGGTGCGCTTCGGCAATGTGCTGGGTTCCTCGGGCAGCGTGATCCCGCGCTTTCGCGAGCAGATCGCGAAGGGTGGTCCCGTCACCGTGACGCATCCCGACATCATCCGCTACTTCATGCTGATCCCGGAAGCGGCGCAACTGGTTCTGCAGGCGGGCCTGATGGCGGCGCGCGAAGCCGAAGGCGGCCGGGTGTTCGTGCTCGACATGGGCGAACCGGTGAAGATCGTCGACCTGGCGCGCGACATGATCCGACTCTCCGGATTTGCCGGTGACGAGATAAAGATCGAATTCACCGGCCTGCGTCCCGGCGAGAAACTCTACGAGGAGTTGCTGGCCGACGGCGAATCGACCTTGCCGACGCCGCACCCCAAGCTGCGCATCGCCAGGCCATCGGCGGCGCCGGATCAGCAATGGCTGACGGATCTTGAGCAATGGCTGGCTGCGCCCTGGCGCGATGAGGCGGCGGTCAAGGAAGGTCTCGTACGCTGGGTGCCGGAGTACCGGCCGGCGACCCACTGAAGGCGCGCCCTCCATGGCGACCTATGCAATCGGCGACCTGCAGGGCTGTTACGACCCGCTGCGGCGCCTGTTCGACTACATCGGCTTCGATCCCGCCGCCGACCGCGCCTGGTTCGTCGGCGACCTGGTCAATCGCGGGCCGGCCTCGCTCGAGGTGCTGCGCTTCGTCAAGTCGCTGGGGACGGCGGCGACCGTGGTGCTGGGCAACCACGACCTGCATCTGGTGATGCAGGCCGAGGGTTACGGCAAGCCGAACAAGGAGGACACGCTGGCAGCGATCCTCGCCGCCCCGGACCGCGACGAGCTGCTGGCCTGGCTGCGCGCGCAGCCCCTGTTCCATGTCGAAGGCGACTGGGCGATGGTGCATGCCGGCCTGTTGCCGAGCTGGACCGTGGCGCAGGCGCAGGCGCTTTCCGACGAGGTCTCCCTTGCGCTGACGGCACCCGGCTACCGCGATTTCCTGGCCAACATGTGGGGTTCCGAGCCGGCTTCATGGAGTGATGATCTTGCGGGTTGGGATCGCCTGCGCGTCGTGGTCAATGCGATGACGCGGATGCGCTACGTGACGGCCGACGACGCCATGGAATTTCGCGCGACGGGCGCCAAGGCGCCGCCCGATCGAGGACCGGCGGGCTGCCTGCCGTGGTTCGCAGTGCCCCGGCGTGCCAGCGCGGACCATTCCATCGTCTGCGGGCACTGGTCGGCGCTGGGATTTCGCGATGAGGCGAACATTCTCGCGCTCGACACCGGCTGCCTCTGGGGCGGCTGCCTGACCGCGGTGCGCCTGGAAGACCGGCGGGTATTCCGCCAGCCCTGTCCGCAGCAGGCGAAACCTTCGGGCTGGGATTGAGGGTCCGTTCGGTGGGGCGGACTTCAGTCCGCCATCCGCCCATGGCTGGCTGAAGCCGGTCCGGCGAAGAACGGCGTTCAGTGCGAAACGCGGGTCACGCCGTCCCCGGATAGAATCCGCACCCGTTCGCCGGGATGAAACTGCTCGTCCGCTTCCTGGGTCACCGCGATAATCTGGCCGCTGTCGAGCCTGATGGTGATTTCCAGCCCGGCCTTCTTGCTGGCTTGCTCTTCGATGGCCTGTCCGGCCAGGCCGCCAAGGACGGCGCCGACCACGGCGCCAGCCGTGGAGCCCGAGCCCTGGCCGACATTGCTGCCGGCAATGCCGCCCAGCACGCCACCGGTCACGGCGCCAACCCCCGACTGGGTGCCTTCGATGGTTACCGTGCGCACCGATTCGACGACGCCCATGCGCACCAGCATTTCGCCGCGCGTTTGCGAACGCGTGTAGGCGGAACCCGATTGGCTGCCGGCGCACGCGCTCAATCCCAGGAGCGCCACGGCGGAGAAGGCGACTGCAAGCAAGCGATAAGAATTCACGATATGCCCTTTACCAGAGAGTGTCGCCAAATGCGGCACTGTACCGCCCGGCAACCTCATCCCGCGTCAACTTGTGGTTCTGCCCGCCGCGGTGCGCGATCTTGAGCGAACCCATCAGCGACGCCAGCCGCCCGGTCTTTTCCCAGTCCCAGGCTTTGCCGATACCGTAGAGCAGGCCGGCGCGGTAGGCATCGCCGCAACCGGTCGGGTCGATCAGTTCCTGCGGCGGCGCCACGGGGATATCGATGCGGTGACCCTCTGTGTAAATCTGTGAGCCGTTGCCGCCAAGGGTCACGACCAGAGCCCGCACTTCCCCGGCCAGGCGTTCCAGCGACAGGCCGGTGCGTTCCGTCAGCAGCCTGGCCTCGTAGTCGTTGACCGTGCAGTAATCGGCGAGTTTCAGGAAAGCCATCAGTTCGTCGCCGTCGAACATCGGCAGGCCCTGGCCCGGATCGAAAACGAAGGGGATGCCGGCCGCGCGGAATTCGCGTGCATGCTGCAGCATGCCGTCGCGGCCGTCGGGCGAGATGATGCCGAGGCTGACGTCGCGCGCATCGCTCACCTTGTTCAGATGCGATTGCGTCATGGCGCCGGGATGGAAGGCGGTGATCTGGTTGTCGTCGAGGTCGGTGGTGATGAAGGCCTG